>DRBW01000179.1 GCA_011042705.1 Caldifarciminota bacterium | reverse complement strand
GGACAAACATACTATTGGGATTTCCCACATAGATGGGACAATAACGACCGAATTTCCGGGAAATTTTCTTATCTATTTTTTTCATAACCCCCACAGCCATTTTACACATTAAAATAATCAGTTACTAACCGCGATTTGTCAAGCCTCAAAAGTGTGTAAAATTTGCACATCTTTCCCTTGACACAGAGATCGCAGGATTTGCCGGGGATCCTGCCCCGCTTGACAAGGAGGGAAGCCCGTGTTATATTTATCACCAGCTCGGGCCCGTAGCTCAATCGGCAGAGCAGCTGACTCATAATCAGCGGGTTCCAGGTTCAAGTCCTGGCGGGCCCACTTGGATGGGCGGATAGTTCAGCTGGCGAGAACGCTGGTCTCACATACCAGAGGTCGGAGGTTCAAGTCCTCCTCCGCCCATGTAAAAAGAGAAAAATAAGGTGGGCGATTAGCTCAGCGTTGGTTAGAGCGCTTGCTTGACATGCAAGAGGTCGGAGGTTCGAATCCTCCATCGCCCATTTTTTTTATACCCATGAACATCGGCATATTTTTCAAGGTACTCATAGCCCTCTTTGTGGCGATCGATTTCTTCGGGATACTCCCCCTCTTCCTCTCGCTGACCGAGGGGATGAGCCCGGCACAGCGAAGTAAAACCCTTATAGAGTCGGTACTGACGGCGCTTTTCGTAGGCCTTCTCTTTATCGTCCTGGGAAGGAGTTTTCTCTCATTTCTGGGTATAACTATACCCGACTTTCAGGTGGCCGGAGGCATCCTCCTCGTCACCCTCTCCCTCGCCGACCTCCTTCAGAGAGAGAAAACCAGGCGTAAGCCTGAGGAAGGCATCGGGGCTGTTCCCCTTGGAGTCCCACTCATCGCTGGACCCGCTGTGATCACGACTCTCCTCGTGTTCACCGACATAGCGGGCCCCCTTTTTGTAACGGTGGCATATCTGGTGAATCTGGCATTTCTCTTTGTCATCCTTTATAATTCAAAATTAATCGTGAAATTTCTCGGGCCAGCGGGCTCGATGGCGCTGTCCAAGATAATGATAATAGTGATGACAGCCATCGGCGTGGTGATGGCCCGTCAGGGTATTGCGGCAATAATTGCGGGGCGAGGTGTAATGCAATGATATATCTCGGGATTTTTCTTCTAATAACTATCGTGCTCTTTTTTCTCTATGTCCTCAAACCCAAAAGGTTGTTGTTTGCTCTCGCCCTGTCGTCTCTGTATGAGCTCTTTTTCATATCCATAGGGATCGATAAAGTGGAGTTCATAGCTCTGGGCTATGGACTTATGGCTGTTCTGTTTTACTTTGGTTTCGGAAAATCGATTAAAAGCAGAATGGAGGAGTTATGAAAAGGACTTACCAGCCTTCGCGCGTTAAGAGAAAGAGAACTCACGGGTTCAGGGCCAGGATGGCCACAAAGGCCGGAAGGGCCATAATTCAGAGGCGGAGAAGGAAAAAAAGGAGAAGGCTTACTGTTTGAGAAAAGAGGGGCTCCCCCGAAGGGAGATACTGAAAAGGGGGAAAGACTTCAACCACATCCTCCGGGAGGGGTTGTGGGAGAAAGGAGAGTATTTTGTTATTTATTACACCTGGGCCGACGACAGAAAGGCTGGATTTGCAGCCTCGAGGAAGATCGACACTAAGGTCAAACGTAACAGGGCCAAAAGGCTTATGAGGGAGATCTATCGCAAAAACAGGGATTTATTGCCCGAAGGACATTACGTGTTCATGGCATTGCCACAGATCTTTGATGCGGATTTTGAAGAACTGATCCGCTCCTTCGAGAGCCTGGCTGAGAGAATCAGAAAGAGGAAAGAAAATGAAAAAAACAGCGGTTAAAATTGCGATCGGCGCTATTAAATTTTACAGGAGATTTGTTTCGCCTGTTTTCCCTCACACATGCAGGTTTTATCCGACCTGCTCCGAGTACTCAATTGAGGCTTTGAAGAAATACGGTATTTTTAAGGGAAGCCTGAAGTCCGTCTGGAGGATCGTCAGGTGCAATCCCCTTAATCCGGGTGGCTACGACCCAGTGAGGTGAAGCTATGTCAAAGAGGTTTATACTGACATTCGTGTTGATGATGATCTTCCTGATGATATACCAGTTCTTTTTCTATAAGCCTCCTCAAAGGCCCGTCGGAACTGCAAGAAAGGAAAAAGAGACGAAAACAGCTGACACCAGCCTGACAGCATCCGTCGAAAAGGTCGTGGAAGAAAACCCGGTGGTGGTGGTCTCACCCCTTTACGAGGTGAGGATCTCCAGAAAGGGTGCCCTGCTCACGGGATATCGGCTCAAAAAATACAGGGATGCCCTCGGCAAGCCCGTGGAGCTGATACCCGCAGGCTATGGGCTTCTCGACGTTATCTCCGATGGTCTGCACTGGAAAGATCTGGATTTCACTTCTCCCATCGACACTCTGCAGGTCGAGGGCGAAGCCGAATTGACGCTGACGGCCGTCAGCGGGGAAGACACCCTGAGGAAAACTTTCCGATTTACAGAAAATTCCTATCTCATAGACCTATCTCTCGCTCCAGGAGACACCTTTAATATACTTTTCCCCTCGGGGTTGAACACCACAGAAAAGGACAGGAAAGACGATTTAAAGCACTTTTACTTTATCTATTTTAAGGATAAAACCCGCAAGGTATCTCTGAATTCCCTGAAAAAGAAGCCCTTCACTGAATCAGGTTATTCCGTCCTGTGGGCCGGGACCAGAACCAAATACTTCATGATCACCATCATTCCCGACGACGGGAACCTGAGAAGGCTCGATGCGAAGGCAACCGATTCCAGAATATCCTTCGGAGTTAAATCCACGGGACATAGATACCACCTTTATTTCGGCCCCATTGACTACTTCATTCTCAAGGATATAGGCTTCGGGCTCGCTTCCGCCTTCGATTTTGGAGCTCCGATAATTTCCATTTTCTCCAAATTGATCCTCTATGCCTTCAAGTTCCTCTATTCCTTCATTCCCAATTACGGCTGGGTTATAGTTGTCTTCGCCTTCCTGATGAAATTAGTTTTTTGGCCTTTCACGATGAAAAATCTCCAGACCATGAAAAAAATGCAGGAGCTCAATCCGAAAATGGACGCCCTCAGAAAAACATTCAAAGACGACCCCCAGAGGCTTCAACAGGAGATGATGGAGCTTTACAGAAAGCACAAGGTGAATCCCTTCTCAGGCTGTCTGATCATGATATTTCAGCTTCCCATATTCTGGGGCCTTTACAAGATACTGAGAACTACCATAGATCTCAGAGGGGCTCCCTTTATCCTCTGGATCAGGGACCTTTCATCGAAAGACCCCTATTACGTGTTGCCCATTCTCATGGGAATTGCAAGCATGGCTCAGGCGCTTATGCAGCCGGCGCAGGATCAGCAATCGAGAATGTTTGCATTATTTATGCCGCTGGTATTGACTTTTATCTTTTTGAATTTTCCAGCTGGCATCGTGTTGTACTGGCTTACATACAGCCTTTTAGGGCTGGTTGAGCAATACCTGTTAAAAAGGAAATAATCGGAGGGATCAGCTATGCGTTACATCGAGGAAGAAGGCAGGACAGTGGAGGAGGCACTGGAGAAAGCGCTTGAGAAAGCAGGAATAGACAGGAGCGAGGCCAGGTTTGAGGTCCTCAGCGAAGGGCTCGGGGACGAGCCCGCCAGGGTAAGGCTCTATCAGGATGCTGAAGAGCTCGACCTGATAGAGGGCCTCATAAAGGAATTCCTGGGTATACTGACCTCCCGTGTGGATGTCGAGATCGAGCCCAGAAAAAAGGGTTACTACGTGAACATCCACACCAGGGGCTATGACTCTGCCCTGATCGGAAGGGGAGGTAAGACCCTGGAGGCTCTGGAATATCTGATCAACCTCATGTTGAGAAGAAAAAAGCCCAACCTCCAGGTAGAACTCGACATATCCCATTACAGGGAGAGGAGGAAGGAATTCCTGAAAAACAAGGCCCTGGCAGTGGCCAGGAGGGTCAAGGAAACTGGAAAAGAAATGCGCATCGACCCCCTGACCCCCGAAGAGAGGAAACTCGTCAGGGACACGCTGAGAAAAGACCGCTCTATCCGTGTCTACCTGGTGGGAAGAGGTGGCGAGGCGACCCTGGTTGTCGCTCCCGCTAAAAGATCTCGCTCGTCCTGATAAGGCAATTGCCTGAATTAAATGGACACAATCGCAGCGATCGCAACCCCTCCAGGGGTTGCTGCCATAGCTATTGTCAGGATCTCGGGGGAAGATACCCTGAAGGTCCTGGAGAAGGTTTTTGTCAGAAAAAAGGGGAAAGGCCGTCCTCCAAGCCATAAAGTTATCCTCGGCTACATAGTTGATCCCGAGACCCACTCTGTAATAGACGAAGTCCTGTTAACTTTTATGAAGTCGCCCCGCTCCTATACGGGGGAAGACATGGCTGAGATAAGCTGCCATGGCGGAAAACTCGTGCCCAAACTGGTTCTGAGGGCCGTGTTGAAAGCGGGGGCAAGGCTCGCAGAGCCCGGCGAGTTCACGAAAAGGGCTTTCCTGAACGGCAAGATGGACCTGATCAGGGCCAGAGGCGTCCTGGAGATAATCGAAGCGGAAACGGAGAAAGCCGTCCTTCTCGCCCGGGAGAGACTCCTCGGACACACTTCTGAAAAACTGGCCGAACTCAGGGAAAATTACCTCAGCTTCCTGAAGGACCTCGAGGCAAGGATCGATTTTGAGGAGGACGTCCCACAGATATCTGAAGATTATATCGGCAAAAAGCTTCAGGAATTGCGGGAGAACCTTGAAAACCTGATAAAAACCGGGGAAGCCAACAGATATTATTTCGAGGGAGCCCGAATCGCCATCCTGGGCATGCCCAACGTGGGTAAGTCCACTCTCTTTAACGACCTGCTGGGGCAGGAACGGGCGATAGTCACCGAGGAAGCTGGGACAACCAGGGACATAATATCGGAATCAGTGATATGGAACGGAATACCGCTGACACTCTATGACACTGCTGGCGTGCGAGAGGCAGAGGGCAAAGTGGAATCGATCGGCATAGAAAGGGCTCTGGAACTATCGAAGCGTGCTGATCTGAGGTTGCTCCTCATTGACTGTTCATCCCCGTTGACCTCCGAGGACATGCGCCTTCTCGAGACCGTAGAAAAACCACGGATAATAGTACTGAACAAAATAGACCTGGGAGAGAAAATAAAACCTGGCGACATCGAAGGGGAAACCGTCGTCGAGGTCTCCGCCCTCAAGGGCACGGGGGTATCGGAACTCCGCCAGAAGATAATGGAGTTTCTCGAGAGGCCCGAAGTCACAGGAACCATAGCCTTTACCCGTCGGGAGGGCGAACTCCTGCGCGAAGCGCTCAGAGAACTAAAGGAAGGAACGGAAAGGTGGATGGAAGGTTTTCCACTCGATATATTATCCTTTCACGTCCGTAAGTCCCTGGAAAAACTGGAGCTCCTCCTCGGTATAAGCGATATACCTGAGGAAACCCTATCCCGCATTTTCTCCGAGTTCTGTATCGGAAAGTGAGAGCAATCTCCCGATCGACTCCCTGTAAGGAGGCCTTGCTATCCCCTTATCGGTTATTATCGCGGTGATGAGTTCCGACGGGACCACGTCAAAAGCGAAATTCAGGGCGCCGGTTCCCTGTGGGGCTATCCTCCTGCCGAGGACCTCGAGAACCTCTTTCTCATCCCTCTCCTCTATGGGGATCTCATCGCCCGATCGAAGGCCTCCGTCGACAGTGGTCACCGGTGCCGCTACATAAAATGGAATACCGTAGTATCTCGCGCTTATGGCGAGGGACAGGGACCCAATCTTGTTAGCCGTATCGCCGGAGAGGGTTATCCTGTCGGCACCTATCACGACGAAATCGACGCGTCCGAGGGACATGAGGTAGGCGGCAGTGTTATCGGTGATGAGCCTGTGTGGAACCCCTGCCTTGAGCAGCTCCCAGGCCGTCAGCCTGGCTCCCTGGAGTAGAGGGCGAGTCTCCGAGACATAAACCGTTCCGATTCTCCCTCTCTCTGCAAGCTCAAAAATGATTCCCAGCGCGGTGCCGATGCCGCCCGTGGCGAGCACCCCTGTATTGCATATGGTCAGGGCGTTCCCTCCTTTTATCTCCTCAACGCCGTTGGCAGCTATCCTGTGGGTAGACTTTTTCTCACACTCTATGAGGTGCTCAATAAGCCTCCGAATATCCTCCTCCCCCGCCCCGCCCTCGATGGCCCTCCTGACCTCTCCAAGAGCCCGAAAAAGGTTAAAGGCGGTGGGCCTGGTCGAGGCGAGCTTATCTATGGCGGTGAGAAGCCCCTCTCTGGAAGTTCCTTTCATAATTTCCAGGAGAAGCCCATAAAGGGCGGCGATGGCTATCAAAGGCGCACCCCGAACGCTGAGGCTTTTAATTGCCCCGCAGAGGCCATCTATGTCCCTTATCTCGAGATAAACCTCCTCGTGGGGAAGGCGCCTCTGGTCGAGGACATAGATCGCTTTCCCCTCGAGATAAACCGGTTCCGGGATCACCTTCATGAGGCCCTGAGCTTTTCCTTGAGTTCCAGCAGGTCCCTGACGACCTTATAGGGTAGCTTTATCTGTCCGAGATTTGCCCTGCCCTTGTGTTCGCCGTGATAATCCGACCCCCCAGTCTTGACGAGACCGTGTTTGTCGGCAACCTTACTGTAGAAAGCCACTGTGTCCTCGTCATGTTCGGGATGCCAGACTTCTATGCCAAGCAAGCCCAGCTCTATAAATTCCATAACCTTATGAGGAGGCGCACTTATCCCGGGATGAGCTATGACGGGTATACCACCGGCTTTCTTTATCAGGTCTATGGCATCCTTCACTGTCATTTTGAATTTCGGGACATAGGCAGGGCTCTCATAGCCGAGGTAATTCTCAAAAGCTTCCCTGACAGTGGCCACGTAACCTCGTTTTATAAGCACATGGGCAATGTGAGGCCTGCCGACAGCTCCATGCCCTGCTTCCTCAAGAACTTCTTCTATTTCCAGGAATACTCCCATGCCCCTGAGTTTTTCCACTATGGTTTTTGCCCTTTTCAGCCTTTCCTCCCTGAAAAACTCGAGGGTATCCCTGAGTTCCCCGTTTCTGTGATCGAAAAGATAGCCGAGTATATGGATGTCGTTGCCGTTGTCTTCAGCGGAAAGCTCGACTCCAGGGAGAACGGAAATCCCTATGGCTTCTCCTTCTTCTATGGCTTCCTCTATTCCAAGTATGTTATCGTGGTCCGTGATGGCAATTACTGAAAGACCGGCCCTCGCCGCTCTCCTCACGACCTCTCTGGGAGGATATTCGCCGTCAGAATAATTGGTATGGACATGAAGATCACAAAAAACTTCTCCCACCAATTTAGACTTTCTCCTCCACCTTCCTTATTATCTCGGTGAACTTCTGTTCAAAGGATTCCCTGAGATTATCGAGTTCTTTCCTGGCATTAGCGACAAATTCCTCGTCCTTGAGCGTTGAAAGGTTGATAAGCACGTTTAACCTGGCGCCGTAAAAAGCAGCTCTGAACTGATGCAGTGCGCATCCCACGTCAGTGATAGCATTCACGTTGCCGTAATCGGCGAGAATCATGGCATAATGGAGTCCCCTTTCAGCGGCACGAGCGGTCCTGAGTGGAACCTCAGCCGCCCAGCGGAGAGCCTGTTCTTTGGCCTCATTTCTCTTTTTCTTCTCTTCCTCGGTTTCCTTAGGGAGTTTCAGAGCTTCCATGAATCTCTCAAAGGCCCTGGAGTCCTCTTCCATCAGGCTCAGAGCCTCGCTGATCCTCTTCCCAGCCTCTTCGTAAACAGGTTTCACGTATTCCCAGCGATCCTGATATTTCTTGTTCTTCAGGGTCAAACCGGCCACCATGGAAAGAAGGGCGTATCCCTGAGCAAGAGAAAAAGCTGAGACAGCTCCCCCTCCGGGGGTTGGCGTCGGCATGGAGAGCTCCGACAGATAATCTTCCAGGGGATTGGCATTTTCTTTAAGCCTCGCCTCGATTATCTGATCCGGTTTGAAACCCTCGAGTTTGAGGTAAAAGTCAGCGACGTCCACGAGAGCCCTCTGAGGGACAAGCCCCACTATCTCCGACCCCACCACCGGAACGCCGTACCTGTCGGCGTATAGCTTCACGAGCTCGAAGGCTGCATAGAGCGGAGTCTTCTCGAAGTCCACCATGTTCATGGAGACCTGAGAGATACCTCGCTCCTTGAGCTCGAAGCCCAGCGCTTTTACGAAGGCGAGGCCACCGCCCTTCGCCCTGACCCTTTTCGCTATTTTCTTGGCCACAGACACATCGGGAGTGCCCAGATTGACGTTATAGGCCACGAGTATCTTCCTGGCACCCACTGCGACGGCACCGGCCGTCGGGTGAACTTCCCTCGGCCCGAAGTCGGGCTCCCTCTTGGGATCGGTCTTTATCGACTCCCTGAGTCCCTCAAATTCTCCCTTCCTCACATAGGCAAGATCTCGCCTCTCGGGCCGTCTGGCTGCTTCTCCGTAAAGATAAACGGGCACATTGAGTTCCTCGGCTATCCTCTTGCCCAGTTTCTCCGCCAGAGCGATGCAATCCTCCATGGTCACATCCTCGATGGGCACGAAGGGAATGACGTCTACCGCCCCCATCCGGGGATGCTCCCCACTGTGCTTGTTCAGGTCGATTAGTTCCACGGCCTTCTGTGCTCCCCTGAAGGCAGCCTCGAGCACGCTTTCGGGAGAACCGGCGATGGTTATTACCGATCGGTTGTGATCTGGATCCATCTCCTGGTCAAGAAGCTTCACGCCGGGCACGCTGAGCATGCTCCTCACGATCTCGTCGACTACTTCTTTTCTCCTGCCCTCAGAAAAATTTGGAACGCATTCCACTATTTTCATGGCTAAACCTCCTTGAGAAGTCAGAGTTTAAAGAGCTGAAACTGTGCTGTCAAGCGCCAGAGACATCGAAGCTCGAAACATAGTTTCCGAAGTTGTAAAAACGGAACCTGTGCCCTTAAAATGAAAACGTTGAAAAAAAGGGATCAGCAATGGTGGAACGCGACAAAAACCTGGAAGATGAGTTAAACGAGCTCCGTCAGGAAATCGAGGATTTTAAAAAGGAAAAGGAGAGGGTTCGCGCCATAGTGGGCAGGATCGGGGGAGCTCCCACCTTCAATACCAGGCTCTTCAACATAGTTTTCGCGACCCTGGTAGCCATCTCTCTGGTGATTTCACTCATGAGCCGGGGCACCCTGAGGCTGGCCATGCTGGAGATAGCCACAGCCCTGATCTCCGTCAAATTGATCTACATAATGCACAACCAGGCCAGGGTAAATCATTTTCAGCTGTGGATTCTGTCTTCTCTGGAGTGGAGAATCAACGAAATACAGAAAACCCTGAGGAAACTCGAATGGCGCTTTGAGAACCTCGAGAAAAACTTTCAACGTGAAAAGGGGGATGAACCCTCCCCGCCATGACGCCCTGCTGACAGGATGAACTCGAGCCCGGGG
>DRBW01000114.1 GCA_011042705.1 Caldifarciminota bacterium | reverse complement strand
GTGTGTACGGCATTGGAAATCCGGTACAGAAGCTCCTGTACGCGGCTTTGTCTCTTCCTCTCGGTGATATCGAGAGCGCTTAGCAGAACTCCCACCCTTCTGCCATCTTTGAAAACGTTGGCGTGGCCCTCGGCAAATAGCAGGGTCTTCACCCCGCCCTTTTTCGCGATTATATCGACCTCGATCTGCCCCGTATCGAGGCCCATGAGGTCCCTCTTCAGAGATTTCCACACCCTTTCCCTCTCGGGGGGGACCACGAAATCCATGGCGTTCTTGCCGATAACCTCTTCCTTTGTATATCCGAACATCTTGAGCGCCGACTCGTTGGCATCGAGAATTTGCCCGTTCATTCCCACGACGATGTTCACGACCTGACTCCTCTCGAAAAGATAGCGATACCGCTTTTCGCTCTCCTCAAGCTGATCCTCGGTTTTTTTCTTGTCGGTAACGTTCCTTCCGATGATAACCACGCCGTAAGGCTCACCTCCGCTGTCCAGGACGAGATTGGCGCTCACGCTGAAAACCTGATTTTGCTTGTCGCCCTTCGTCACGTTGCGGTATTCTCTGCCCTCAATGTACCCTCTGGCGAAGACCTCCCTCAGATCCCTCCCAGCTTTCCTTGCCATCGGCTCCGGGAGGAGGTCCAGAAGCGGTTTCCCTTTGAAATCACTGAGGTCCCTTCCACCCCATAACTCCTGGGCAGCCCTGTTCATGTCTATTATTCTGCCCCCCATGTCCACGACCAGCACCGCGTCTTTCAACATCTTTATGGCGTTCAGAAGCTTGTTCAGCTCCTTCTCCATCTGGGATCCCTGGATGGCGGCACCTATTATGTCGGCCGCGGTCT
This sequence comes from Caldifarciminota bacterium, assembly GCA_011042705.1. Lineage (GTDB taxonomy): Bacteria > Hydrothermota > Hydrothermia > B15-G9 > DRBW01 > DRBW01. Next base: position 8,797 of record DRBW01000114.1, on the reverse strand, counting down.
TGAGGGCATCCCTCTCCGCCGTTGACCACTTCCTGAGCCTCTTACAGTCCTCGAAACCCAGAACACCCCATAGCTTTTCTTTGACGAATATGGGAACGATAACGACAGACCTGAAACCTCGATATCGGAGTAAAGACTGGGGCACTTCTCCTTCGGTCTCGGCCAGGCTGTAGACGAGTTCGCCCACGGAGAGGCGCTCAAGCCATTTTCTGGGAAAATTCTCTCGAAGTATCTGTCCGTCTTCCCCTTCACTGTCTTCCTTCACGCCGGGCGCAGCCCATTGTTTGAAAATCATCTCCTCGAGCACGTTTTCGCCGCCGTCCAACTGAAGGAGGTAAACCCTGCTCACGTCCGCCGCTTCGCCGAACTTAGAAAGCACTTCTTCCACATGGTTCTCGAAAATGGGGCTCCTCAGGAAGCTCCTGGCCGCGCCGCTCACGGCCTGAAGTATCTGATCTCTGAAGCGGATTGCCTCTTCTCCGCGCTTTCTCTCCGTGATGTCCCTGACGATTCCCAGTGCAGCATATTCCCCTCTGTATTGGACAGCTGCAACCGAAAACTCGCAATATCTGGTCTCACCGTCCTTAGTGATAAGCCTGGCCTCATAGGTATCGGGAGCCTCCTCTCCCCTCTCCCTTCTCTGTGCTATGTCCCATAGCCTCTGCCTGTCATCGGGGTGAACGAGCTCCCAGATGTCCATGTTTTCGAGTTCCTTTCGGGAATACCCTGTTATCTCGCAGATCCTGTCGTTGAAAAACAGAAATCGATCGCCCCTGTAAACATATATACCGTCGTGACTCTTCTCAACTATAGCTTTATAGCGAACCCGGTTCTCTCTTGACTCGAGCTCAGCCTTTCTAAAGGCAGTGATGTCCCTCACCACAACGACCACGTAGTTTCTGTCACCCAAACTTAACCTGCTGAAAGTAAAGAAGAAATGGGCCTCGCTGCCGTCATCTCTCGTGATCTTGAACTCGTGCTTAAAAGAGGGCAGCTCCCCCCTGAGTACGGACAGTGCTTTTAGCCTCACTTCCTCTCTTTCTGCCTCGGGGAGAAACCCGCTCAGGTGCTTTTTGTTGAGCTCTTCGAGGTCACTAACACCGAGGAGTTCCAGCAGGGCCGAGTTAGCATATACAACACTGGTTCCATCGAAGACGAGGAGGCCATCGGCGAACTGATTCCCCAATTTTTTCAGGAAGGAGAAAATGTCCCCGGAGGTCTCCACGGTTTTCACCGGAGCCCCGGTTTTATCTGCGTCAATGACTTCGGCTTCCTTCATGTCCTATATTCCTTTCTCCTCAAAGTTACCCATAAAATCCTGGTTCCCGGAAGCCCTTTAAAAATCAACAGGTAATAAATACGGATCGCGAATTTTATCGCAACAAGGTCATGCTTTTAACCTTTGGGCTCAAGTCAGTTGGGAGAAAAAATAACACTTTCTATCGGTCTGACGCTAAAAAAATCTCGCCTTCAGAGACAGAAAGTTGACTAAGTCTCTACCTCAGTTTATCCTTATGTGCCTTAAAGGAGCGGAAAAAGTGCAGAAAACCAAAAAGGACATAAAAGTCCACATAAACCATGATTTCTGCAAGAGATGCGAGATATGTGTGAAGATCTGTCCCTTCGACGTGCTCGCCACCGATCCCGACGGATATCCTGAGGTAGTGGCCGAGGACAAATGCACTGCCTGCGGGCTCTGTGAGACGCATTGCCCCGACTTCGCGATCTGGATCGAGGTGGACGGTAAGAATAAGGAGCATCCGGCTTACCCCTACCTTCGTATGGACGACAGGATGCCCAACGTCTGGTGCCCTGGCTGTGGGATCGGCATGGTTTTCTATTCGATCATACGGGCAGTTAAGGACCTGGGTATTCCCAAAGACAAGGTGGCGATGGTCTCGGGGATAGGATGTACCGGGAGGATGCCCGGATACGCCGACTTCAACACGTTGCACACGACACACGGGAGAGCTCTTGCCTTTTCCATAGGGTTGAAGCTCGCAAATCCTGAACTCACAGTGATAACAGTGCTGGGTGACGGAGATGGACTTGCCATAGGCGGAAACCATCTGATCCACGCGGCGAGGCGGAACGTGGACATCACCGCCGTGCTCGTAAACAACTTCAACTACGGCATGACGGGCGGACAGGTATCACCCACGACTCCGCAGGGCGGATATACCACGACCTCACCCTATGGAAATTACGAGCCTGACTTCGATTCCTGTGAGCTCGTCAAGGGTGCCGGCGCCAACTTCGTGGCGCGGGGCACGACCTTCCACATAACCCTGACAGATCAACTCATAAAAAAGGGCCTTCAGACAAAGGGCTTCTCGTTCATCGAGGTCATAAGCCACTGCCCCACTTACTACGGCAGGTTCAATGAGATGCCCGATCCCTTTGACATGCTTAACTGGCAGAAGAAGGCCGTTTACAGAGCAGGGACGACGCCCAGGGAGGGAAGGCTCCCGATAGGAGTGATACACACCGCGGATCATCCCGATTATATGGAGATACTCAAACAGAGGACGGGGATGATAAAATGAAGAAAAGAAACCGCTACGAGATAGCTTTCACCGGTGCGGGAGGCCAGGGCATGATACTGGCCGGCCTCGTTATGGCCGATGCCGTCGCCATAGTTGAAAACCGATATGCTGTCCAGAGTGCCATGTACGGTCCCGAGGCAAGGCTCGGTTCCTCCAGGTCCGATGTCATCATCTCCGATTCAGAGATCGGCTATCCGAAGGCCACCCGGCCTGACCTCCTTCTCGTCATGAATCAGGATTCCTGCACGAAATATACGAAGCTTCTCAAGGAAAACGGCCTTTTGATTTGCGATACCACTTATGTCTCTCACATTCCCGGGGAAAAGGACATAAAAAACCTCTATAAAGTGCCCTTTTCCAGGATTGCGAGAAGCGAATTCGGAACTCCCCTCGTTGCGAACATAATGGCCCTCGGCTTTATCTCTGCGAAAACGGGCATAGTCAAGAAGGAATCGCTGGCCGAGGCCATAAAAAGAAGGGTCAAACAGAAATTCGTCAACCTGAACCTGAAGGCCCTCGAGAGAGGCTACGAACTCGGAAAGGAAATGTGATAGATGCCGGAAAGAACCCTTTTTATGATAAAACCAGACGCGGTCAGGAAAAAAGTCATCGGAAAAATAATAACGATGGTCGAATGCGATTTTCACATAGTCGACATGAAGATGAAGAGATTTTCCAGGGAAGAGGCGGAGAAATTCTATGAGGTGCACCGCGGGAAAGATTTTTTCGAGGAGCTCGTCGAATTCATCACCTCTGGACCGACCGTCGGGCTTCTCCTTGAGGGTGAAAAGGCCGTGGAGAGAGTGAGGGAACTGGTGGGCTCTACAGACCCAAAAAAAGCCAGGCCCGGCACGGTCCGTTTTCTCTACGGCTCATCCATCAGGGAAAACGCGGTGCACGCATCCGATTCCCCCGCCTCGGCCCAGAGGGAGATCTCCATATTCTTCGGCGCGCCGTGACCCATTGACACCGCGCCTTAATTCGGCTATAAATAAGAAATCCTCAGATACCCCGTGGGGAGGGAAAAGCATTGAAAAAAATCATAACATCGGACAGCTTAAAGAGCAAAAGGGAGATAAACTTCTCGATTCCCCGTGAGGAGGTCGAGGAAGCCCGGAAAAAGGTGATCGCCGACTACCGCAGGCGGACGAGGATCCCCGGTTTCAGGCCGGGCAAAGCCCCTGTGGAGGTGATCAAGCTGCGCTTCAAGGACGAGATCGAGGAAGACACGAGAGATCTTGCGATCAGGAAGGCCATCAACAGAGAACTGGAAGAGAGGGGCCTCGAGCCGGTTTCGACCATCAGGATCACGGAGGAGAAACCTGGCGAGGACGGAAGTCTCTACGTCACTGCGGAATTCGAGGTGATGCCCTACTTCGACTTCCCGCCGCTCCCGACGATAAAGGTCGAGAAGAGAATTAGAAAGGTATCGGAGGCCGATGTCAGGGAAGAGCTCGAGAGGATCAGGAAAAGGGCGGCCACCCACGAGGAGGTCGACCGGCCATCGGACGAAGGCGATTTCATCTTCGTGGAGATGGAGGAAAGGGACGAAAAGGGTAAGCTGCTCAGAAAAGAACAGGGATATCTCGTCCTCAACTACAACGAGATGGACTCGAAGCTCTATGAGGCTTTCTTCGGCAGAGAAAAGGGCGATAAGGTAACCATAACCAGAAAGGTTCCCGATGAGAAGGGCAACGAGAGAGAGGTTAAGCTGATCTACAGGATCAAGGCGATAAAGGAAGAAAAACTCCCCGAGCTCGACGACAACCTGGCCAGGCTCCTGGGCTTTAAGGGACTCTCGGAACTGAAGGAACACGTGCGCAAGGAGCTCGAAGCCCGTTCAAAGCAGGACTCGGAGTCGGAGTTCGAGTGGAACATCATCAGGGAGATTTACGAGAGGATAAACTTTGAGCTCCCGGAGGCAATGGTTGAGGCCGAAATCAAAAATCTGAAAGAGACACTGGACCCGGCGCTCCTTGAAAGGCTCCCCGATGCCGAAGCGGAGCTCAGGAAGATAGCCGAAGACCATGTCAAGAGAAGGATAATAATCACGCGTTTCGCGGAGAGGGAGAAAATAGAGGTGAGCGACGAGGAGCTCCGGGAGGAAGTGGAAAAGAGGGCCCGGGAGTATAAGATGTCGGCCGAAGCCTACTGGAATTACCTCAAGAAAAAAGGAGACCTCGAGTACCTGAGACAGGTCCTCGCCGGAAGAAAGGCAATGGACCTTCTCAAGGAAAGGGTTAAAATGGAGGTGATCTTCGAGTGACGGAAAAAACGAGAGATCAGTACGTCCCTTTCGTTGTGGAACAGACGGGCAGGGGCGAAAGGGTTTTCGACATTTATTCGAGGCTTCTGAAGGACAGGATCGTCTTCATAGGAAGCCCGATAGACGATCACGTTGCCAATCTGGTGATAGCGCAGCTTCTGTTTCTCGAGGCGGAGGACCCTGAAAAAGACATCTATATCTACATAAACTCTCCCGGCGGAATAGTATCTTCAGGGCTCGCCATATATGACACGATGCAATACATCAGGCCCGACGTTCAAACTATCTGTATAGGGATGGCGGCTTCGATGGCAGCATTGCTTCTGGCAGCGGGAACGAAGGGTAAGAGATATGCTCTCCCCCATTCCAGGATAATGATACACCAGCCCATGGGTGGGGTGCAGGGACAGGCCATAGACATAGAAATACATGCGCGAGAGATCATGAAACTCAGGGACCTGATGAACAGGCTCCTTTCCAGGCACACGGGGCAGCCCCTGGAAAAGATCGAGAAAGATACCGACAGGAATTTCTTCATGTCGGCCGATGAGGCCAAGGAATACGGCATTATCGACGAGGTAATCGTCAGCCGTAAGGAGATAAGAAAAGATGGCCAAAAGAGTTAAGATAACAAAGCCTGAACCCCGCTGCTCCTTCTGCGGAAGGAAGCAGTCCGAGGTGGGAAGGCTTATCTCGGGAAGCGAAGGTTATATTTGCCCGGACTGTGTCAGGCTCGCCTACGAGATCCTCCAGGATGAGGAGAGGCTCTTCAGGGATTCCAGGATCATCAAGCCCCCTCCTCCTGAGGAGATAAAGGCTTACCTCGACGAGTACGTCATCGGACAGGAACAGGCAAAAAAGGTGCTTTCTGTTGCCGTTTACAACCACTACCGGAGGATCTCCATTCGGAAGAAAGATGCTGACCTCGAGAAGGCGAACGTGCTTCTCATAGGGCCGACGGGCACCGGCAAGACACTGCTCGCCCAGACCCTTGCGAAGCTGCTCCAGGTCCCCTTCGCCATCTACGACGCCACTCCCCTCACCGAGGCCGGCTACGTCGGCGAGGACGTGGAAAACATACTGGTCAGGCTCCTTCAGGTGGCCGACTACGACGTCGAAAAAGCTGAGACCGGAATAGTCTACCTCGACGAGGTGGACAAGCTCGCCCGCAAGACCGATTCTCCGTCCATAACGAGGGACGTCTCGGGAGAGGGCGTTCAGCAGGCTCTCCTCAAGATATTAGAGGGGACGGTGGCAAACGTCCCGCCCCAGGGAGGAAGGAAGCATCCGGAACAGTCCTTCATTCAGTTCGACACGAGAAACGTCCTCTTCATCTGCGGGGGAACCTTCGACGGCCTCGAGGACATAATACGGGCGAGGCTGGGAAGCAGGAGCATGGGCTTCAAAGCAGACATAAGGCAGCTCACCGACGACGAGCTCCTCTCTTACGTGGAGCCCGAGGATCTGGTTAAATACGGCATGATCCCGGAATTTGTGGGGAGGCTTCCCATAATCGCATCTCTGCATTCTCTGGGCAAAGAACACCTCAAGAGAATTCTCAAAGAACCCAGAAATTCGCTCTTGAGACAGTTCACGAGGTATTTTGAGATTGAGGGGGTTAAGCTCACCATCACCGATGATGCGCTGGATGCCATAGCCGATCTGGCTATGAAGAGGAAGACCGGCGCCCGAGGGCTCAGGGCGATCGTCGAGGAATCGCTCCTCGATACGATGTTTCACCTGCCCTCGAGGAAAGACGTGGGGGAGGTGATAATCACGGCAGAGGTGATATACGACGGAGCGCCGCCCCAGTTTGTCCTTCGAAACCGAAGGAGGGAGAAAAAGGCAGAGTAATGGAAAAAAAGAAAAATCTCGTGTATCCCTTGATTCCTCTCCGGGAGATAGTCCTTTTCCCGGAGGCCATTTTGCCGGTTTTGATAGCGAGGCCCTTTTCGCTCAGCGCTGCAAGACACGCTCTTTCTTTAGATAGCCTCGTCGTCTTCACCACCCAGAAGGACAGCGGGGTGGAGATCCCCGATATGGATTCCCTTCACAGGGTGGGAACCATAGGGAAAATCCTCCAGTACATCACGCCTCCCGACGGAAGCATCCGTTCCATTGTCCAGGGAATTCAGAGGGTTAAGATAAAATCGCTTCAATACAAGGACGACTATTACACGGCGGAGGTCGAGGAATATCCCATAGAAAGCGGCGAATCGTCGAACCTGCCGGAGCTGACGAGGCTGCTCAAGGAATACTTCGAAGAATACCTCCAGTTCCAGAGAAACCTCTCGGAAGACCTCACCCTGAGCCTGATAGAGGGCAGTTCAAACCCGCTTAAACTCGCCGCTGGCCTTGCCACACACCTTCCCATAAAGACGCATGAAAAGCAGGACCTCCTGGAATCTCCCGCCCTCGAGAACTTCCTGGAAAAACTGATCGGGATAATGCTCCGGGAGATCGATTTTCTCAAGCTCAAGCAGGACATAGAAGCGAGGGTCAGGGAGGAGATTAGAAAGAGCCAGCGCCAGTATTTCCTTCAGCAGGAGATGCGAGAAATACAGAAGGAGCTGGGCGAAGAGGGAGACAACGAATTCGCCAAAATGGAAGCCGAGATCGCCAGTTCGTCCATGCCCGAGGAGGTCCGTGAAAAGGCGCTGTACGAGCTCAACAAGCTGAGAAAGATACCTCCCCTCTCTCCGGAGGCAACGGTTGTGAGGAATTACCTCGACTGGCTGATTCACCTTCCCTGGGAGAAAAGGAGCAAGGACAACCTCGACCTAAAAAGGGCTCAGAAAATTCTGGACGAAGACCATTACGGCCTCGAGGAGGCGAAAGCCCGCATTCTGGAGTATCTGGCCGTCATCAAGATGAAGGGCCACATAAAGGGGCAGGTCCTCTGTTTCGTCGGGCCTCCGGGGGTCGGCAAGACATCCCTCGCCCGGTCCATAGCACGGAGTCTGGGCAGAAAATTCGTCAGGATGTCCCTCGGGGGCGTCAAGGACGAGGCCGAGATAAGGGGACACAGGAGAACCTACGTGGGAGCGCTCCCCGGCAGGATCATTCAGCAGATAAGAAGGGCCGGGACCAAGAACCCCGTCTTTCTTCTCGACGAGGTCGATAAAATCGGCATGGATTTCCGCGGAGACCCTCAGGCCGCCCTCATGGAGGTCCTGGACCCCGACGTCAACCGCCAGTTTCAGGACCATTATCTCGAGGTGGACTTCGACCTCTCGGAGGTCCTCTTCATTACCACGGCCAATTCCCTGCACGGCATACCCAGGCCACTCCTCGACAGGATGGAAACTATACACCTGAGGGGTTATCTCGACTACGAGAAGCTTCAGATAGCCAAGAGGCACCTGATCCCCCGCAAAATAAAGGAGATGGGCTTCGAGAAGGGAAAGATAAAATTCGACGACGCTGCTATCCTCAGGATAATAAGGGAGTACACCCGCGAGGCCGGGGTCAGGGAGCTCGAGAGGCAGATAGCCCGGATAATGAGAAAGGCAGCCAGGGAATATGTGACTTCCGGGAAGGGAACGCGCATAACGGAAAAATCGGTCGAGAAATACCTCGGACTTCCCCGCTACAGGAAGCAGGAAGCGGTCAAGGTGCTGCCTCCCGGCGTGGCCTACGGGCTCGCCTGGACCGAATACGGAGGCGAGATCCTCAAGGTCGAGGTGGCTGTAGTGAAGGGAGGCGGCAACCTGGAGCTCACCGGTTCCCTCGGAGACGTCATGAAGGAGTCGGCAAAAGCTGCCCTCTCCTACATCAGGGCTCATTACAGGAAATTCGGCCTTCCCCAGGACTTTTACAGGGATGTGGACATACATCTCCACGTGCCCCAGGGAGCCATTCCCAAAGACGGGCCTTCAGCCGGGGTTGCCATACTGGCAGCGATGCTATCGGCCCTGACTAAAACCCCGGTCTCCGGCGAAGTAGGGATGACGGGCGAAATCACTCTCAGCGGAGAGATACTTCC
>DRBW01000052.1 GCA_011042705.1 Caldifarciminota bacterium | reverse complement strand
CCTTATCTGCCACGCCATCTCGCCGACTCCGGCTGTGAACACGATCGCGTCTACCCTGCCGAGAGCCGCCATGTACGCGCCTATGTACTTCTTGATCCTGTAGCTCTCCATCCTCAGGGCGAGTTTCGCTCGCTCATCGCCCTCCTCAGCAGCCTTTATGACATCCCGCCTGTCCGTGTATTTTCCCGTTATTCCGAGGACCCCGCTTTTTTTGTTGAGAATGTTGACAACCTGCTGAGCAGTGATGCCTTCCCTTTTCATGATGTAGGGTATGATGGCAGGATCGAGATCGCCCGATCTCGTTCCCATTATAAGTCCCTCGAGAGGGGTAAAACCCATGCTGTGGTCGTAGGACTGGCCGTTCTTTATGGCGGTGATGCTGGCTCCATTTCCTATGTGACAGGTGATAAGATTGACTTCGGAAGGCTTCTTGCCCAGCAGCGCCGCAGCCCTCCTCGAGACGTAGAGGTGAGAGGTGCCGTGAAACCCGTAGCGCCTGACCTTGTGTTTTTCATACCACTCATAGGGCACCGCGTAAAGATAAACGTGGGATGGCATGGTCTGATGAAAGGCCGTATCCATCACCGCGACGTGGGGGATATCGGGCAGAATCTTCATTGCCGCCTCTATCCCCATGACGTTCGCCGGGTTGTGAAGGGGAGCCAGAATGGCCAGTTCCTTGAAAGTTTCGATGGCCTCCTGGTCAATGAGAACTGACTTGGTAAAAGCCTCACCGCCGTGAACCACCCTGTGTCCCACCGCCTTTATCTCTTTTATGTCGGTGAGAACGCCGTAATCGGGGTGAGTAAGGATCTCAAGGACGAGCTGTATCGCCTCAACGTGGGACGGGCAATCCCGCTCTATCCTCACCGGTTCCCTTCCCCTTACTTCGTGAACTATGAAGGAATTACCTATGGTGACCCTCTCGACGACCCCTTTGGCGAGCGGCACCCTATTTTCCCAATCGTAAACCTGATATTTAACGGAGGAACTCCCGCAATTCAGGGTAAGTATCTTCATGCCCAGCCTTTCCCGGCCATTTTGGCAGCCAGAGCAATCGAGTAAAACTTGGAATCCTCACTGTCGCCCCTCGACGTCAATATGCAGGGAGCCGTAGTGCCAGCAACCACTGCGGCGAGCTCAGCACCGGCAAGCCAGGTTGCAGTCTTGAAGAAAACGTTGCCGGTGACGATATCCGGGAAGATGACGATATCGGCGTCGCCGGCCACCTCGCTCTTCACACCCTTTATCTTCGTGCTCTCCTTCGACACTGCGAGATCAAGGGCAAGAGGTCCGTCCACGATGGCACCTTTGATCTGTCCTCTCTCCGCCATGACTTTGATTATGGCTGCGTCCACGCTGGAGGGCATCTTGGGGTTTACCGTCTCAATGGCTGAAATTATTGCGGCTTTTGGCATCTCGATGCCGAGTTCGTGGGCAACTTTTATGGTGTACTTGAGAATCTGGACCTTCTGATTAAGATCGGGATGGATGATAACCGCCACGTCGGCAGCAATAATGAGCTTCGGGTAGGTGGGAAACTCTACGACAGTTACGTGAGACAGAAGGGTGCCCTCGGGCAACAGGCCCTGCTGTTTATCGAGAATGGCCCTCATGTAGGTCACAGTCGAAACAAGGCCCTTCATCAGCATATCACCTTCGCCCTCTCTAACGAGCCTCACCGCTTCCTTCACTGCCTTCGAGGGATCCGGTTCGTGCGTGATCTCAAAAATTCCGGGGTCCACACCATGTTCCTTCGCAACCCTGTAGATGTTGTCCCTGTTCCCCACGAGATGGGCTTTGATCATTCCCTCGTTGACTCCTCTGGCAACTGCCTCTATGGTGTGCGGGTCCTCTCCAACGGCGACGATGAGTTTTTTGATCTCGGCCCCCTTTACCTCCTCCACCAACTCCGAAAGTCTCCTTATCATCTTCTCATCCTCCTCTATCTGTATTCTTTGGCCTTTTCCTCACCCTTCAATACTCTCAAAGCTCCCAGGGCGAGTGCCTTCATCTCATCGCCCCCGGGATACACCATTACTCTGGCGATAAAGCCCACTCTTTCCTTTATCATATTCAGGAATTCCTCGTCATATGCCAGGCCACCGCTTATGACGATGGCGTCGACCTCACCCTTCAAAACAGTCGCGTCGGCTCCTATCTCCTTGGCAACCTGATAGGCCATAGCCTCCTTGATCAGCTTCGCCTTTTCGTCACCCTCTTCAATGCGCCTGTTTACTTCCCTCATGTCGTTTGTGCCGAGATAAGCCACCATCCCACCCTTCCCGGCGAGCATCTTCTTGAGCTCATCCCGGGTGTACTTCCCCGACAGCGCCATCTCGATCGTGTCCCAGACGGGGAGACCACCGGCTCTCTCGGGCGCAAAAGGTCCGTCGCCGTTCAGGGCGTTGTTGACATCCACCACTCTGCCCTTCTTATGGACTCCGACCGATATGCCGCCGCCCATGTGAACCACGATAAAATTCACTTCTTCGTACCTGCGTCCGAGCTCCTCGGCAGCGGTTCTTGCGACACATTTCTGATTGAGGGCGTGGAAAATGCTCCTCCGCTCGATCTGCGGGAGACCCGAGATCTTCGCCACGGGTTCCATCTCATCGACGACAACCGGGTCCACAATGAAGGCCGGAATCCCCAGTGGCCTGGCTATGGAGTCAGCCAGTATACCCCCAAGATTCGATGCGTGCTCTCCCTGAAGACCCTCTCTGAGGTCTTCCAGCATCCTTTCGTTTACCCTGTAAGTCCCGCTCTCTATCGGTTTTAAAAGGCCACCTCTTCCCACCACAGCATCGAGTTTTTTCAGGTCGTAACCGCGTTTTTCTAACTCATCCAGGATTATTTTCTTTCTAAACTCATACTGATCGGTAATCCTGTGAAAGGCTGCCAGCTCCTCAGTCGAATGGGGTATGTTAACGGAGAAAACTTCCTTTTCATCTTCGAAAAGAGCTATCTTGGTTGAAGTTGAACCGGGATTTATTACGAGAATGTTGAAGGCCATGTCACCTCCTTTAATTTTTCACAAAAAGCGCCCAACAGCTTGATAGACAATCCAATTATATTTAATTTTGCTAAAATTTGCAACAAAAGAGCGCCTTTGAAGCTCCGCTACCGGTAAAATCGCCGATCCTGAGGATCACGTGGAATACCCGTCCAGAAGAGAACCCTTCCAGCTGTCGATATTGTCCTCAATCAGCCCCTCTCTGAGATTACACACTGGATCCTTCAAAGAGAAAAAAATCAGCCGAAATTTCTGGCCTGAAAACATTGATAGGGCAACCTCCGATTGACTTGAGGAACCTATCTACTGCAAAATAAAAAGATGGAAGCAAGGAAATATGTTGAAAAATACCTGGATGAGGTCGCTTTTGATTTCTATCTGGTCGACGGGAACTGGTTAAAAAACAATCTTGGAAAAGTTTACCTGGTCGACGTGAGAATGCCCCAAGAGTTCTCCGAATGTCATATCCCCGGTGCAATCAATATGCCGCTCAAAAAGCTCGCGAGGCACATGGATGAATTTCCAAAAGAGAAGGATATAGTCTTTTACTGCGCTTCGGGCGCAATGTCGGCTCAGGCCGTCGTCCTGATGAGGCTCATGGGATACAGGGCCTATGGCCTTTTAGGGGGCATAAAGGGCTGGAAGGAGGCGGGATTCCCCGTCGAGGGTGCTAATGAAACCCGTGGCGAGAAGAATGAATAGCGAAGTACAGGAAATTGACCCTGACGAGAGGTTCATGAAGATAGCTCTCGGGCTTGCTGAACTCGGAAGGGGCTTCACGGCGCCAAATCCGATGGTGGGCGCTGTTATAGTCAGAAAGGGGCGGATAATCGGAGCTGGATACCACAAGAGAGCCGGGGAGCCTCATGCCGAGATCCGGGCTATGGAGGATGCCGGCTGGGACGTAAAGGGTGCCACCATGTACGTGACTCTTGAACCCTGTGTTCACTACGGAAGGACTCCTCCCTGTGCGGACAGGATAATAAAGGAAGGAATAAAGAGGGTCGTCATCGCCGTCCTCGATCCGAATCCCAGGGTTCACGGTGAGGGCGTCAGGAAACTCCGGGAGGCCGGCATTGAAGTGAAAGTGGGCGTTCTTGAAAAGGAGGCACGGGCTTTGAACGAGGCCTTCTTCAAATTTATGGAGACCGGCCTTCCCTTCGTGATCCTCAAACTCGCCGCGACCCTCGACGGGCACATAGCGGACTCAAGGGGGAATTCGAAATGGATAAGCTCGGAAGCATCGAGGGCTTTCGTCCACAAACTGAGAGGTGAAGTAGACGGGATTGCGGTCGGCATAAACACGGTGCTCGTGGACGACCCGATGCTCACCCCTCGAGATGTCTACCCTGCCCGGTTTCCGCGAAGATTCGTCCTCGATTCAGAATTGAAGATTCCCCTCACATCTAAAATCCTCAGGGTTCCGCCACCTACCGTGGTCGTGACCGGGGCAAAACACAGCGAAGAAAAGAAAAAAGCCCTCGAGGAAAGAGGAATCGAAGTGTGGATCCAGGAAAAGCAGGAAGTAGATATGAAAGAATTCCTCAAAAAAGCGGGAGAAAAAGGAATCCAATCCATGATGTTCGAGGGCGGAGGAAAAGTGGCCACATCCATTATCGAGGCAGGACTTTTTGACAAAATTTATCTGTTCCTCGCGCCCAGATTGCTCGGAGGAGGCATTCAGTTTTTCAGGAAAGATCCCCCTCTTCCCGTGGACTCCCCGGTTGAACTCCAGATCGAGACCTTCAAGAGGTTCTCTTCCGACCTGCTTCTCGTGCTGAGGAAAAAGGAATGAGGCTTCTTTTGTACAGGGGGCTTGCCTTATAATCCAGAGGCGTGGGACATCTCGTCGAAAACATCAACATCAGGATACCGGAACTGGCGGTGCTCGTCGTTTCCATGTTGCCGGTTTCGGAGCTGAGGGGAGCGATTCCTCTGGCCGTCTTTAAATTTCACTTTCCTATCTGGAAAGCTTTCCTCCTCTCGGTGGCCGGAAACCTTGTACCCATAGTCCCCATTCTTCTGTTTCTCGACAGGATCCACAGGTTGCTCTGCAGAACCTCCTGGGGCAAAAGACTCTTCGATAAGTTCTCGGCCAGGACGAGGAAAAAAGGGCAGATAGTGAAGAAATACGAAGCTCTGGGTCTTATAGCTTTCGTTGCAATTCCCCTACCTGCGACGGGTGCCTGGACCGGAGCCTTTGCTGCCTTCCTCTTCGACATACCTTTCAGAAAGGCCTTTCCGGCAATAGTTCTGGGTGTCCTCATCGCCGGCTTTATCGTCTCGGCCTTCGTCATGGCGGGATACGTTGGCGCGGCGGCAGTTGGCGCCATATTGCTCTTCCTGGTCCTGAAGGAGGCCTACAAACGCCTCTGAAGGCCTCGATCTGAAAGCAGGATTTTATTGACATGGGCAAAAATTAACGGTATTATCAAGGAGTTCACTCAAAAGGGGATATAAGTGAATTTGCAGTGATGTTTCTGTCGGAACCGGAAAAAAGGAGGTAATCTTATGCCCATGAAACTTCACTACAACTATAAAGACGTCTTCCGGGCAGCACGGCTCGGTTTCAGCGCGAAAAAAATTTGGGTGCAATTTCTCGGCCTCCTTATAGGAACCGCCGTTTATTCGATTTTCACATATCTGGGGCTCATCCTCTCGGGCTACACTATAAAGGAGGTCTGGACCAAGTATCACTACATTCCCCTTCCCTTTGGGGAAAGCTTCACCGTTTACGGGTGGATCTTCCTGGGAATAGGGCTGTTTTTATTCGTAGTTATAAACCTGATTTTCGGCGTCGCCGTATCAAAAATAACTTACGAGCAGCTGAAAGGAGATGACTTTTACGAGGTCAAAAAAGCCCTGCGTTTCGCTTTTAAAGATGGCAAAGCTGTCTATCTGGCTCCCATAGTCCTCATAATTCTCGTCGCCCTGATCCTGCTCGGCGGCGTGATAATAGGCCTTCTCGGCAAGATCCCGTGGTTCGGAGAGCTCGTCCTGCTTCTCCTTTCCGTTCCTTCCATCTTTGCGTGTACTTTTATAATCTATCTTTTCTTCGCCTTCGTGGTGGCCATGTATCTCTCGGCAGCCATCGTCGCGACTACGGCCTCCGACACTTTCGATACCCTCTTTGAGGTCTTCTCCACCCTGAACGATCAGAACTGGAGGTTCATTGGATACGAAGCCCTTCTATACGGAGTTAAATTCATCGCTTTTTCCATCTTCGCATGGGCCGTAGGAAGGGCGCTGTGGATAATTCACACGGTGCTGGGAGCCTCCTGGCTTATGGGCCCTAAATACCTGGCGATCGAAAAGGGAGCTCTCCACTATTTCACATACTCCCCTGCCCTCTATTTCCTCGATCCATATCTCAGCTTCCTCAAGCTCAGTGCCATCCTCGAGGTTCCGCCCGACATGCCGGCCATGCCTCTGCCCTCGACGATCCTTGCTTTTCTCTTCGGAATCCTCTTCTACTTGATAGTTTTCACGGTCCTTTCCTTCTGGGGAGCAATGCACTGGGCAGGCAACACCCTGATCTTTATCATCCTTGAGAAAAAGAAAGACGATATCGACCTTCTGGAGATCACGGAAGAGGAGGAAGAATTGACGGGAGGAGTGACGCCCGAAAAGGAAAGCGCCGAGGAGCAGAAATCTGCCGGTAAAGAGACCCAGGGAGAAAAAGGAGAAGGGGAAAAAGAAGGAGAGGGTTGATTGTCATCCTTAGGGGTAGAGATCGGGGCGAAAGAACTCAGATTTATCCTGATTGAGGGCAACTGGATAGTTAAATCGGGCAGACGCCGTTTCACGGAAGGCGTGAGATTCCGCGATTTCCTGCTTAATCTCCAGGCAGAGCTCGGCGAGGGCGGCGCATGGGTGGTTCCTCTCAGGGGCGTTTACGGAAGGCTCATGGAACCCTGGGAAAGTGAGATTTTCGCCCGGCTTCTGAAGGAAACCCTCGGAAATCTCTCTTCGGACCTCATATTCAGCTATCAACATATGGGCGAGAAAGTATTCATGGGAACGGCGCTGAAAGACGACCTCATTGGCTACTACAACCTGATTAAAGGGGCCGGTTTCCAGGTGAATTCGGTCGAGGTGCCGGTTTTTGCCGCTTTCAACGCCCTCTGGTACAATTATCCCGAAAAAAGGGGAGAATCCCTCACGATGTTCCACACCGAAGGTGACCTCCTCTACGTGCTTCAGATAGACGAGGGAACACCTGCCCTTGCGATTTCCAGGCTGATCGGCAGAGATGACAACAGGCTTCTGGAATACCTCATAGAGCTGAAAGAGACTTTCCTTGAGAACAACTCCGATATAGTTGTGAGCGGCGAATTGAGCACAAAACCGTCTGTATTCGAGGCGATCGAAGCTGAACTCGAAATTCCCGTGATAGTTCTCGACCCCCTCCGTGTCTTCGAAGGGATCGACAAAGAAGGCCTTGAGAGCAATACGCTTTTCGCCGCAGCTCTCGGGGCTGCCCTGAAGGGTGCGAGATATGCTTGATCTGAATTTCAAACCGGAATTCGAGAGGAAGAAAAAGAGAATTTTGAGTTTTGTCCCCAGCCTGGTGCTGGCGGTTCTGCTGGTCATACTCCTGATTCTATATTTGAAACAGAGAAGCGAATTAAAATCGATAAAATCGGAAACTCCCATAATAACCGAGGAAGCTCCCGAAGCAGCGAGTTCAGCCGAAAAGGGTTTTGATCCATCCCAGCTGATTCTGCGCGGCATAGTGGGTAAGGACTCGATCTACCTGATTCTCATGGAAGACCTCAATTCCTCCGGCTATATCTTCCGCGAAGGCGATGTCATTTCTGACTGGATCGTCCGCTATCCCGGTGGCGATTCTGTCGCTCTGGTCTCGATAAAGGGCGACAGGAAATATGTCTTTAAACTGGGAGGAGGTATCCGTGAAGAAACTCTTCGTTAGCTCTCTGGCTTTTCTCCTGTTCTCGACCGGATTCCTTCGAGCTGCTATCGAGGAGATAGTGGCTGAGCGGGAGGAAAATATCGTCAGGATATTCGTGAAGGGCGATTTTGACTACGAGGTGCTGAAATTACCTCCTCCTGATAAGGGGCTCGTCGTCTACATAAAAAGCCCCCTTCCTGAGAAATACAGGGGCAAAAGCTATACCTTCGGGGGTGTCAGGATCAGGGCCGAATCGACCGACGGGGAAACGAGGATCTATATGCGTTCTCCCATAGATTTCGAGCCAGATCACTACAGGGCTGGCAGCTACCTCGTCGTTTCCATGACCCTGAAAGCACCCCCCAAGGCTCCGACCCCTCCGAAACCGGAGACGACGAAGACCGCACCGAAAAAGGAGGCCAAAAAGCCCCTTTCGGCGAGATCTACCACCGCTGGTACTGCCGACAGGCCTTCCCGCAAGAGCAGGAAAGGTCCAGGGCTCTATTCGCTCAGGATAAGGGGCGCCAAGGAGGAACTCGTACTCCAGGCCCTCTCCGTACTTGAAGGAAGACCCCTCTTCCCCAGAAACCGGGAAAGAAGGGTCTACGCAACCGCCTTAGGATTGACCTTTGACGACGCCCTGAACCTTATAATCGGACGTTAAAGGCCACCAGCTTCGTCTCGGTCATAACCTCCATCGCGAACTTCAGGCCCTCTCTGAACATCCCCGACTTCTTGTATCCGCCGAAGGGCATGTAGTCCACGCGGAAATCGGTGGAATCGTTGATCATGACACCCCCGAACCTCAGTTCCTTCGCGGCGTAATAGGCCTTGTCGAGGTCCTGAGTGAAAATGGCAGCGTGAAGACCGTAATCGGAATCGTTGGCTTCCCTGACCGCTTCCTCGAGGTCGCTGAAGGGGAAAACGACCACGACGGGACCGAAAACCTCGCCCTTCACGACCTTCGCCTCTTTGGGAACGTTCTCCAGAATGGTCGGCCAGATGAAATTGCCCTCTCTCTTTCCTCCGGTGACGAGCTTGCCGCCCATCTCCACCGCTTCCTTTATCCAGCTCTCGACCCTGTCGGCTTCGCTCGAGGTTATCATGGGCCCCATGTCGGTCTTCTCGTCCATCTTGTCGCCGACTTTATAGGCCTCGGTCTGCTTCACGAACTCTGCCATGAACTTGTCGTAGATCTTCCTGTGAAGGTAGAGCCTCTGAACGCCTATGCAGTTCTGTCCCGCCGCCCAGAAAGACCCCGATACTATGGAGGGAACCGCCAGCTCGAGGTCGGCATCATCCATCACGATCACAGCAGAGGAAGAACCGAGCTCCATCATAATCTTTTTGAGGCCCGCCTTTCGAGTGATCTCCTCTCCGGCCTCCACTCCCCCCGTGAAAGTGATAACGCGGGGACGGGGGTCGGTCACGAGGGCATCGCCGATGTCGCCGGATTTTCCAGTTATTATGGAGAGCGCCTCCTCGGGGAGTCCCGCCTCGAGAAGAAGCTCGCCGACCTTCAGGGCAGAAAGGGGAGTCAGGTATGTGGGCTTAAGCACCACGGCATTTCCTGCCGCAATGGCCGGGCCAACCTTGTGCGCCACCATATTGAGGGGGTCGTTGTACGGCGTGATGGCGAGAACTATGCCCACGGGTTCCTTGATCCAGTATCCCATCCTCCTGTCCCGCCTGAAGTCGGCGTCAAACCTGACTATCTCGCCGCCGAGTCTTTTCGCCTCTTCAGCGGCGTAAGTCAGTGTGTTAACGGCCCTCGCCGCCTCTTTTCTCGCCTCGTTAATGGTCTTGACGCCCTCTCTCGCGATAAGGCGGGAATATTCCTCGAGGCGATCGGACAACAACTGCGCCGTCTTCAGAAGGATCTCATACCGGTCGTAGGTGGCGAGTTTACGCATTATCTCGG
>DRBW01000202.1 GCA_011042705.1 Caldifarciminota bacterium | reverse complement strand
GCTCAGAGGATCAACCATAGGAGAAACTCATAGGTACCTTAAAGACTGTGGCCCTCACGGCCCAAGAGAGGGGGCAGGGAAAAAAGAAGCACCACAGAAATTATCCTTCTTTTTTCATCGAAGCACCTCCTTTCTTTTTTGCACACTCATCCATAATCTCTGGGGGGGCGGCCATCAGTAGGCTTGCTTGCCATAACCCCCGTCAAAGACCTTGCCTTCGCAAGCGAAAACCAAGAAAACTGCTGATCGGCAAATCCACCTTGGCTGCATCAATCCGTTTTGTCCTTCAAGACATCCTTCAGAACCATCAGGGCGAGACGCCAGAGACGATCCCAGGAAAGGTGTTCGACCAACTTGCGCACTTCCGACGGCCGAGAAGCGGCTTCGACCGCCTCCCTTATCTCCCGGATGTGCTCCTCGGGGCCGACGGCCAGACGGACATATCTTCCGCACAGCGCTGCAGTTTCCGGCAGAGGCGAAGAGACCACCGGTTTCCCGAGGGCCAAGTACTCATAGACCTTCACAGGGTTGATGGTCCTGGTCCTATCGTCCACCTTGAAAGGCAACCAGCCCACCCTGAAGGAAGACGCTATGGCGGGCAGCTCTGAATAGGGCACCCTGCCCAGGAACCTAATGTTGGGAGAGGAGGGCAACTTCTCGTCTTCGACGCCTTTTTTTGGGCCTATGAAGATGAAGTCATAATCGCTGAGCCGCGAGGCGACTTCCCCGACCAGTTTCCAGTCTACCCAGTGGGAAAGGGTGCCAAAATAGCCAATTATCGGTCTCCGAGAGTCACGCGTTGTAATCGGTCTCCAGTGTTGTAAGTCAACCCCATTGGGCAGATAATGACAACGACCTCGCGGGGATAGTTCCCTGGCCCTTTCATAGAGCAACAGGGAAGAGGTGAAAACGACATCCGAGGCCTTGATCAGCCTCTCTTGTGCCTGAATGACCCGATGGGGAAGGCCAAAGAGGGAAAAATCGTCGAGCCAGTCAAACACCAAGACCTCTGGCTTGAGGAGTCGTTTGAGGTGGAAAAGGGAAGGGGATGGAGCGGATGCCCACAGAATACAGGGCCTGTTGCCTATCGACCTCCTCACCCAAAGGAAGGCCAAGAGGGCATTGAGCCAGTCGCCGGCGGAGCCGTTACACGGGAGAAAGGAAAATCGGGGGCAACAGATTGGCAAATTCCCCTTCACAGCAGCGCCCCCTTTTAATAACCGGAGGTGATTCACGAGCCTTTTGAAGTCCTCAGACTTCAATCCAAGGGAATGCAACCCCCTGTATAGATAGACCACACGGTCAAAGGTCTTCGCCATTTGAAAGGTGAGATGATGCGGTCTCTGAAAGAGATCTCTCCAGTCTACCGGCGAGACGTGTACTATCGCCAGTTTTCCGAAATCAAATTCCCCCATTCAGGAATTTTTCCAAATATTTCACGATCCGCTCCGCAGCTTTGCCATCGCCGAATGGGTTGAATCCCGTCTCAATTCCGATCTGATTATTGGAGAGGAAATGGCTGGCCTGCGTCACGATTTTCATCTTGTCCGCCCCCACTAGGACGGCGTAACCGGCCTCCACGGCTTCTGGCCTTTCCGTTTCGTCCCTCAAAACCAAAACTCTCTTGCCGAAAGACGGAGCTTCCTCCTGGATTCCACCTGAATCGGTCAAGATGAGGGAGGATAGGGACATGAGACGCACGAATTCATGATACGGCAGGGGTTCGATGAGATGGATCCTCTCCATTCCTCCGAGAACCTCAAACACAGTCTGACGGACTGCGGGGTTGAGGTGAACGGGATAAACGATCTCCACGTCGTCGAATAGCCTCACCAACTCCAGGAGGCCTTCACATATTTCGCGAAGGCGTCGCCCGAAGTTCTCCCGCCGATGGGCGGTGACTAGCACGATTCGATGGTCGCGGGCCAAGATCTCCTGGGCGATCTTTGGGTACAGGTCTGAGAATTTCCGATCTATCCAGAGCAAAGCATCCACCACGGTATTGCCGGTCAGGAAGATGTTTTCCGCCGGAATCCCCTCTGCACGGAGGTTATCCACGGCCCTGGCGGTGGGAGCGAAGTGAAGGGTGGAGACGACAGAGGTGAGCCTTCTGTTCATCTCCTCTGGAAAGGGAATATGGGGATCACTGGTCCTCAAACCCGCCTCGACATGGCCTACGGAGACTCGGTGGTAAAAAGCGGCCAGAGCAGTGGCGAAAACGGTGTTCGTGTCCCCCTGAACGAGGACGAAATCGGGCTTCAATTCATCCAGGACCCCTCCCATCCCCTCTATCGCCCTGGAAAAGCTCCTCGTCAGTGCCTGATTGGGGGTCATGATGTTCAAGTCCACATCTGGGGCAATGGAGAAAATCTCGAGCATCTGATCCAGCATCTCGCGATGCTGGGCTGTACACACTACGACGGTCTTCCAGCCGTCTTTTTCCTTCAACTTGTTGATAACGGGAGCCATCTTTATGACTTCTGGCCTGGTTCCAATTACGGCTACTATCTTGGGCTGCCTACTTGGCATCGTGCTCCTTCCTCCTCATCTTCGACAACCTTTTGATTCTCCTCAGCCACTGTAGTAGCTTCCAGCCCCTGGAAGAAAAGATCTCCTGAAGTATCCTCTGCCGCTCCCCCAATTCCGCCTCCAGTTCCCCGATCCTCTCCACAAGAACATCAACCTCTTGCTGATGTTTGACTGTTATTTCTTGTAAACGCGTTTGGAGTCGCCTCATATCGGCCAGCCGATCCTCAATGCGATGGGGCAACGGGACGGCCCTGATGACGTACTCATAATACAGGCTGTCAGGATTGTACCTCGCCAAGAAGGAAGTTAGTTCCGGTTCCGCCGAAAACTCGGTGTCCTCCAAGGGTACCTTCACCCCTTCCAGGGTATCAACCCAATACCCCGCTTTTTCAAACAGCTCAACAACGGTCTTGCGGGTGAAGAAACGGAGGTGATCACGATCCAGAATCCCGAGGTCACGATAGCGGAACTCCCCCTTCACCAGTTCAGCCACGACCCCCACGAAGGCCACATTGGGCACCGATGCCAAGACAGTCCCCGTAGGGATGATGAGCCCCTTTATCCTCCTCAGTACTACGTCCGGGCGCCGGAGGTGTTCGAGGACATCGGCGAAGACTGCACAATCGAAGGGGCCTCGCAGCCTCTCCAAGGTGGCCTGATCCTCAATGTCGCCCACCACCACCTCCACACCCTTGTGCTCCGCCTCCCTCGCGGCTTCAGGGTCCACCTCCACGGCAATAACCTCACATCCCAAGCGATCCCTCAGGTAGATGCTCATGTGCCCTGTGCCACAGCCCACCTCTAGAACCCGCGATCCAGAGGGCACCATTTCGAGAAGTCTTGCGGCGGTGGCGCTCTCCCCCGAATCTATAGAGTACTGGTACCTGATGGCCCCCTGACGGGGCTGAAACAGCATACCTGGCCTGCGAGGAGTGCCCCTCTTCAATGCATAAAGCCTTAATGGTTCGGCCCAACCCTTTGTGCTGCTCTCCAGTTCCCTGGCGAATTCGGACACCCTGCTTTCGAGTTCCTCACCATCTGCCTTGAAACCCAAACCGAAGACGCCGGTGGGAAAAGATGGTTTTCCCTCGTAAAAGACAGCGAAAAGGGGCAATTCTCGCAAGAGAAAGGCGAAGGCCTCGGGAGTAAAGCGCCAGTAGTCTGAGGGGTAATCGTGTATTTCGAACTTCATGACAGAAGTGATGAGGAGGGTACCCCCTGGCCTGAGGACGCGGATCATCTCGCGAACGGCCTGGAGGGCATCGGGAATGTGCTCAAGGGTCTCACAACAGATGACCGAGCCGATCACCTCATCACCAAAACTCAGGGACTGAGCATCCTCTATCCTGTCTACCCCCGGCCCAGGTCGCAAATCCACACCGATGTATTCCTTCCCCGGGAAAAAGGGCCTCAGGTCGGCATAGCCCTCCTGTCCGGGCACCTGCAATGCCCCCACCTCGAGGATCGGTTCTCCCCACTCGAACCACTCAGCGCACTTACTGACGAAGAACTTGACCTGATCCCTCACCTCGATCCTTTACCTATACCTATTGCTTGCCTTCGCCATCCATTTTCTTGATGAAATCCTCTATTTCATTTTCCCCCGTCAGGACGCTCCCGTCGGCAAGGACCAACGAGGGCACTGCCCTGATGCCTGGAACGGCCGGTTGATTCGTCGTGGCTTTTCCGCATTTATCATAGGGGAATGCCTTTTCCTCCAGCCACTGGCGAGCCTTCTGGAGACCTTCACTGTAAAGCTGAGCCAAAAAATCCCAGAAGAGCTGGGGAGCCCTTTCTCTGACACAGCTCACCAAGCGGTTCTCTTCTTCGGGGGAAAGCCGCCCGGCGTGAACATAGTTCAGAGTGTATTTTTTTTCGTGTCGCTTCACAGCGGAGATGAGCTCAGGGAGGACCTTGCGACAATGGGGGCAATGGGGACTGGCCACAAGCACCAGCTGCTCACCACCATGCCCCAAAAACGGTCCCTTCGATGGCAACTGCGAAAGATCCACCCGCAGCTCCGGCATCTTCGGCTTGAGTCCCTCCAAATGCTTTACCGTCAGCAGTTCACCTGTGCCGAAATCGAAGACCTTCCCTAGAAAGAGGATCTTCTTGTCCTTGCTGACATAGGCGGCCACGGGCATCTTCACCTTTCCCAAGTCCACCATCAGTCTGACGATGTACATGTTGACCTTTTCGTCAAACCGCACCCCTTTGCACTCGGCCTTGGCTTTTAGCTTTTCACGAAGGAAGGAAAGGACCTTAGGACATAATCCAGCCTCTTGGTCTCCTACAGCCCCTCCCGTCCAGAGGACAGAGATAAGGAAAACCATTGCCAATGCCCTGAGGACTCGCATGGTCAAACCTCCTTTCTAAAGCACATCCAGAAATCCCTTCTTGACCCGGCGAAAGAAAGCCAGTCCCCCTATTGCTACAGCAGCCGAACACACCGCTGCCAAGGAGAAAAAAAGCCCGGAAAAAGTCCCTTTGAAGATTATGCTCCGATATCCGTCGACTATCCAATACATCGGATTTACGTGGAAAACACCTCTCAGCCACTTAGGGACAAAATCTACGGGGTAGAAAATAGGTGTAGCATACAACCACAAATTTAGGAAGACACTCAAAAGTTGGGATATATCCCTAAAAAAAACATTGACGGCACTTACGAAGTAAGAAAGTCCCAAGGCAAACAAAAAAAGAAAAAGCGCATAAATTACCAGTGCCGGATAAAAAGGATTGAGGAACCCAAGAAAGGCCGAAACAACTACAAATATCACCATGGCGACCGAGTGATTTATAAAACTGCATATCACACTACTGGTTGGGAACGCTTCTGCTGGAATCAAGGTCTTTTTCAAGATGTGTGCGTTTGAAACAATGGAGTAGCACGAAGATAACAAGGCCTCTGCGAAGGCAAACCAGGGGAGAAGACCGGCCACCAACCAGAAGGTAAAATTGTCCGTTCCATAGCGCACGATATTGATCTTCAATTTCAGGATGAAGGAGAAAACGAGGATGTACATACAAAGCATTACGACAGGGTGTACGAACGTCCAGAAAATTCCCAAAAAGGATCCGGCGTATCTCATCCTCAGTTCCCTAAAGACCATTTGTCTCAATACCGGCAAAAATTGTCCAATCAATCGCGCCTTCAAGTCTGCGAAACCTCTATCTTCACTCCAGACAAAGCGAAATAGCCAAGGGGCTGTCTGTCGGATATTGACCGCAAGAGTTGGACATCGTCCAACCAGTGACACATTTCGTGAGCGTCCTGCAGGCCGTCCGCCACGGCGACCGATACAGTGTAGACCCCAGGGGTTACCTCCGGCCACTGGAAACGGAAAACACCTCTCATCAATTTTCCTGCTGATAAGCCAGTGAGCTGTACCCCCTCATAGTCCGTGTTAGAGGCAAAGGCAGTGGCCCCTACCTTGTCCTTGATGGCAAAGCCCAGTATAGGACTTTTCAGCTGAGAAATGGCCTGAACGGTGATGGAGATCTCCACTTCCTCCCCGCTCTTCACCCAGTTCTTTCGTCGCCCCCCGACCAGAACCCTTGCCTCGACAATCCGGGCCTTTCCGTTGCCGTACACCCGGTGGTCCTCGGTCTCGGGAATAAGCTGGTCTTTGTAATAAAGATATTTTTCGTAGCGCTTAATAACGCTTGAAGGAGAACCGTAAGCTTCGACCCTCCCTCCCCTCAACCACATCAACTCGTCACACAAGTTCAGGATCAATTGCAGATCATGAGATGCTATGACAATGGTCTTACCGGATGAGATGAATTCTCGCAGTTTGCGCAAACACCTTTGTTGAAAGCGAATGTCACCTACAGCAAGGGCCTCGTCTATCAAAAGGATGTCAGGATCGACATTAATGGCTGTCGAAAAAGCCAGGCGCACATACATCCCGCTACTGTACGTCTTCACCGGCTTGTCTATAAAATCGCTAAGCTCGGCAAAAGAGACGATGTCATCGAACCTCTCCTCCAGCTCTTCCTTTCGCAACCCCAACAGCGCCCCGTAAAGAAACACGTTTTCGCGGCCGCTTAGCTCAGGGTTAAAACCGGCTCCGAGCTCGAGTAGGGCCGAAACCTTCCCTGAAATCTCCAATCTCCCTGAAGTAGGGGGCATTATCCCAGCCAATATGGACAGCAAAGTGGTCTTCCCCGACCCGTTTTCCCCTATGATCCCGAAGCAGCTTTCCCTGGCAACCTCCATATCCACATCCTTCAGCGCCCAAATCTCCTCACAGTGTCGCTCTCCTCGCCCAAAGATGAGGTCTGCGAGGCGGTGAAAAGGAGAGGTGTAGAAACGGTAGCACTTGGAGAGACCTTCAGCTTTTATACAAACGGGATCGTCCCTCACTGCTGCAGGAATTGCAGTAGCTGTTCTGCCTTCCTGCCCCATGAATTCTCCTTAGCCTGTCTGTCCAAAAGTGAAAGGTAGGCTTTATCGTTGCGAAGGGTGAGCGCGTGATCTATTTTTTCCAGAAATCCATTTTTATTCTCTGCCACAAGCACCCCTTCGTACTTTTGACATTCAGGCAACGGTGTAGTGACGATAGGTAGTCCCAAGGCCATGTATTCAAAGAGTTTGATCGGCGAAGTGGCCACAGTGATCTTGTTTATCTTGAAAGGGATTGTGGCAACGTCAAAAGCAGACGCGTACAAAGGTAGCTCGGCGTATGGCACCGGCCCGAGCCAGTGTACATTGGGCAACGCCGTCAAATCCTGCCGCGTGATGCTACCATCATAATCTGGGCCGATCAGAACAAATTGGAAATCCTCCCTATCCCTCGCTAATGCTTTTAGCAAATCGAAATCGAACCATTTTGCAAGGGCTCCGTAGTAACCGATGATGACACCTTGTTCCTTTATACGCCTGATCCTCTCCGGCCAATCCCTCCTTCCCTTCGCCTTCCTGAAGTGATCGTAGTCAACGCCATTGGTTATGAGGGCACAGCGCCGCTGCCTGTTGCGACGCACTTCATCGTAGAGTCTATCCGCCGTGGCAATCACATAAAACTTTTCATCTCGCAAAATCTGGTAATGTCGATCGTACACCCATGATGGTATCTCGATTTGAGAGATGTCTTCGTCTATCTCGTCGATGTAATCGTAGACAACCCTGTGACCTGCTCCTATAAGGTTTTTCATCAAGGAATAATCGTGAAAGTTGTCGGTCGAGCAAAAGATAAAGGTGGCAGGTTTCGGCAGTTCCAAAAGCAGTTCGAAGCATCTGCACAGGTAAAGCCTCTCTGAGATAGCAACGAAAGCCTCGCCCCTTTTGGGTTCACAGAAGAAAAACAGGATACCCCTTTTTGCCAGCTGCAGAGCCAGATGGTGCGGCCTCTGGAAAAGCGGTATATCCCAGTTCACAATCGGCGCAAAGACAAATATCGGGCACTCCGGATGTCGTGCCAAAATCCCCTGTAACGCCCGTCTGTCCCTCTCGGAAACCGCCGGACGTGCCATTTTCAGTTTCCTGTAGACGGCACCGCCAACCCTGGTCCTTTTTATGCGATTCACTATCCAGAGGTTCCTCCATCGCCCCGCCAGTTTGGCTACCAGATTATGGACTTTTTCCCTCACCTTGCGATATGCCATGAGGGCCTTCCAGCCCTTCGACCCGTAAATGGTCTCCAACTGGCTCCTCAGGTGATCCCTCTCTTCTCGGATCGTTTTGTTCGCCCGTTGCAGCTCCTCTTTTACCGCGATTTCGCGACGCAGGGACTCCTCCAGATAACGGACTTCGTCCGACAAGTGCCTGACCAACTTCTCGAAAGCGGTCTCGGAGGCCTTGAGCTCGCTGAGCAGCTCCTCCCTTTCTCTTTGCAGAGCGGAGAGAAAAGTACTGTTGGCCCTAATTTTCTGCATGAGGGTCTCGTACTTACTGAAGCATGAGGCAATATCAAACGTGGCCAAAAAACTGTCCCGCGCCGTCTGTACCCTCCTACGCCATTCCGGAAGATCATACAGGATCTGCCTGATGGCCTGGGACAAAGCCCTTTGGAAGCCCTCCAATTCTGACACGGATAACTCCTGCACTTTGAGGGGATCAAGGTGCACGATTTCTCCATAAGGAGGAGGGACACCGATCCCCACGTCTGAAACAGCCTTTACGTCCTTGAAGCCCGCTATGTCGGTCATCACCAGAGGCAAGCCGTAGTAAAGGGCCTCCAGCATAGCCATGCTGAACCCCTCAAACAAAGAGGGAAGGACGAACACATCTGCTGCCCAATAGAGCTTATACACATCCTCCCTGTGCTTGAACAGCATAACCCTTCCGCTAAGGGCTCGGCTTTTTCCCTCGAGATAGGAGAAGTAGATAGGGTCGACCACACTCCCCGCAACGATCAGCCTGACCTGTTCTTGCCCCAAATCCCCGACGGCATCCAACAACACATGATGCATCTTGTGCCTCACGTAGGCCCCTATGCAGAGCAATACTTTTTCATCCTCAGCGATGCCGAGTTCCTCTCGAGCCCTTTTGCGCCCCTGAGGCGAGGGCAACGGCATGCGATCAGGATCTATGCCGTTGAATATCACCGTTACCTTGTGGGGGCTCACTTTGAACCTATCTACCAGGTATCGCTTTACGTCAGTTGAGACCGCTATATAATGAAATGTAAAAGCGTCCGTCTCTCTCAGAGGAGAAGAGAGGCTGTCATCCAGCCATACATAGAGGTTGTGTACAGTCTGAACGAAAGGGATCCCCCTCTGCCATGCAAGTCGGCCCCCGAAGAAGGAATAGTGTGCGTTTACCACTTCCACGCGGTAGCGCTGTAGAACTTCCCTGTACGCTTTGTCCTTCCCCTGACGAGGAAGGACCTCCACGGGGATGCCCTCTGAAAGCAGTTTCTCCGCCGTGGCCCCTCCCCTTTCCACGCAGCAGACCACCACATTGTGTCCCTGCCTCGTCAGCCTGTGGGCCAGATTGTACACCACCCGTTCAAGACCACCCTTGTCGAGGGACTCCACCTCAAGCATGATGCTCATCCTTTCATCACTAGGAGTTGGCGCGGGGGAGGAGGCTGCGAGCGGACGAGGATGGTCAGGTCTGTAAACTGCCAAAAATTCCCTAAATTTCTCCTCGAGCAAACGCCAGAGATCCTCCAAATTAGAAGGGGGGTTTTCCAAAATTTTTTGCAACAGCTTGGATTTGCACCTCGCCACCACCTCCGGACGCCTGTCCTCATAAAGGATCGGAAAGATCCGTCCCAGGGGCACCCTCTGCAGCCCTCGCATCAGCACTTCGGCCCTCTCCTTCTCGGTAGCCTCGGTCGCTCTGTAGGTTAGGTTCCCACCGTGCCAGCGGTAGTAGACGAGCTTCTCCGGCAAGATTGACATGTCATGTTCAGCGAGCACCTTGAACCAGAGATCGTAATCCTGGGCGTAGACGAGTCCAGGATCGAAGCCCCCCACATCGCGCAGCACGTC
>DRBW01000219.1 GCA_011042705.1 Caldifarciminota bacterium | reverse complement strand
GACCTGTTCAAGACGACTTCCGATAGCCTCAGGGATGTCAGGGAGAGTCTCAGGAATATAGTCTCCATGCTCGAGGAAGTGGCGCGGGGGCACTTTAAAGTGGTGGAGGGCTTCCTCGGATTGAAGGGTCCCGAGATCGTAGAGAAGCTCGAGAAGTCAAAAGAGGCTCTCAGCACCGTACTGCAGAAGCTCGACGGTCTTGAGAAGGCCACGGGAGAAACGCTGAAGGACATCGGCGAGATATCAAACATGCTCGAAAAATACGAGGACGGGCTGGGCTCAGCTCTGGCGAAACTCGATAACCTCAAGAACTCCGCAGGTGTAGTACAGAGACAACTGGAGGATTTATCCGGGCGCCTGGAATCGATGGAAAATGAGTGCAGGCGGTCTATCGGGCGTGTGATGATGCTCATTTATTTTCTCCTCGCCTTCTCGGCGCTGTCAGTCCTCTTCGCCCTGCTCGCATTCCTGCGTTGAAATTTATGCCCTCATTGTCATTTTAAAAGCCATCCTTTAGAATTTTAGCGTGAAGAACTTATTCATATGCGGGTTCTTTGATCTCAACCCCGGGCTCTCCGGAAATCCGTCGGTAAAACCTTTAAAGGGAGGAAATTATGGCAGAAATTGATGTCAAAAAGATCCTCGTTGGTATCGATTTTTCGAACTTTACCGATCCGCTGATTCAGGTTGCCTCCCATCTGGGGAGGGCTTTCAACTCGGCAGTGCACCTGATTCATATCGTTCCACCCCTTGAATTGCCCCTCGATCCCGAGGGAATCATATCGGGCTGGACTTCTTTTTCCATCGAGGAGGAACTCGAGAAACAGGCAGAGGAGTCTTTGCTCAAGCTGGCGGAGAAACTCAGGACCAGCGGAGTAAAGGAAGTAGATGTCTTTGTCATGACAGGGAATCCCAAGGAGGGATATCTCTCCTATGCCGAACAGATCGGCGCGGATCTGGGAATCATAGGTTCGCACGGATATTCTGATCTCCCCAAGTTTCTCTCGCTGGGCGGAATTTCTGAGGGCATAATAAGGGGCGCCGATTTCCCCGTAATGGTCGTCAAGAAACTCGAGGACAGGGAGAAGGGATTCGAAGAGATCCTCCTTGCCGTTGATTTTTCGGAGTACTCTAAGAAGGCAGCCCTCTGGGCTGCTTATTTTGTCGACAGGCTCCGGGCGAAGGTCAGGGCTCTCTATGTAATGCCGGATTTCGCGAAGCTCGCACTCTCGTCGGAAAGCAAAATAGAGCTCGATAGAAGCGAGGAGAAACTGAGGGCGGAGATCGAAAAGAGGCTAGCTGACTGGCTCGCCGATCTCGGCCTGTCCGGGGCTGTCACCGAGGTCAAGAAGGGCGATGCCGATAAGAGCATAGCCGAGGCTTCGGAAAGGGCCGACCTGGTCATAATGGGCAAGAGAGGGCAATCGGGCCTCAAGAGACTGTTCATGGGAAGCATAACGGAGAAAGTCCTGAGGGCCTCGAGGACCGATGTCCTTGTGGTCCATCAGGCTTCTTGACCCCCCCTTTGGCTTTTATTTAAAATAAAGTCTATGCGGAGGTTTTCATGCCTGTAGAATTGATAAAGGATATCAAAAAAGCCGAGGAAGAGGCAAAGAGGATAGTGGAGGAGGCCAGTGCGAAGGCCGAGGAAATACTGGCCGAGGCGAGGACAAAAGCCAAGGAGATAGCGGAAAAAGCCGAGGAGGAGAAGAAAGCCATCATACGGGAAGCGATAGAGAAAGCCCGCAAGGAAGCTCAGAAGGAGCTCGAAAGGCTGAGGGAGCAGAAAGCGAAGGAGATGAAGGAGCTTGAGGCGAGAGCTCGTGAGAAAATGGGAAAAGCCGTTGAGAGAGTGATAAAGGAACTCACCGGATAATGGCTGTCGCCCGCGTCGATCAGGTCGTAATTCTACTGCACAAAAGCGAAAGGGATTCCTTTCTGGAGGAGCTTCAGAAAGCCTCCATCGTCCACGTCTCGGATCTCCGCTCCGATGCTTCCATTGAAGAGGTAAGGGAGCTCCTCAGCCCCGAGGAAAGGGACGAGGGTGAGCTCGAGGCCCTCCTTTCCAGGTTGAAAAGGAGCCATGGCTTTCTCAAGCCCTACATCCCTAAGAAGGGTTTCCTCGCAGGCCTTTTCGGCGGGAAGATAGAGCTCACGAGAAATGAGTATTTCGAGATAGTCGATTCCTTTCCGATGGACGAGTTCCTCGAGTCCACCGAGGGGATGGAGAGGGAGCTTTCGGCCCTCAAAGTCGAGGAAAACTCACTCCTCAACCGGCTCGAAGGGCTTTTGCCCTGGAAAGAACTGGATATGAACGTGGAGGAACTCGGCCACAGCCAAGAGGTTGTCGTCGTCGCCGGAACGGTTCCCATAGAAAAGCTCGACTCGCTTCGGGAGCTGCCTCTGGAGTATGTTGAGGTAAACAGGGACGCCAAGAAGTCGTATCTCCTTCTCGTTTTCAGGGTAAAGGACGAGGAGGAAATCCGCAGGGAGCTCCTGGCTCTCGAATTTGAAGAAGCCGATTTCGAGGGGCTTTCCGGAAAGCCATCCGAGATAATTGAGGGCCTGAGGGAGAGGCTCTCGGAGATAGATCGGCGGAGAAACGAGATAGCCGCGAAGGCTAAGGAACTGGCTAAAGACGCATACAAGTTGCTGGTTCTCTATGACTATTATGCGGGAATCCTCGAAAAGTACAGGGCCGAGAACCGGGCTGCAGCGACGGAGGAGGCCGTCGTCATAAAGGGCTGGGTGAAGAGAAGCGACTGGGACAGGCTCGAGAAACTTGCCTCTTCCTATGAGACCGTTTACGTAACCCGTTCCGAGCCTCAGCCCGGAGAGGTCCCTCCCGTAGATCTCGCCAACAGGAAGGCTTTCAAGCCCTTCGAGATGCTCACCAGGCTTTACGGTCTCCCCAACTACGCTGAGGTGGATCCGACACCGCTCTTCGCACCTTTCTTTGCCTTCTTCTTCGGACTTTGCCTCACCGACGCAGCCTACGGCATAGTCCTTCTCATTCTGGGCTTTATCCTGATGAAGAAGATGCACGGAGGGAAGGATTTCCTGTGGATACTGGTGGCTGGCGCTTTCTTTACCGTGCTCGCGGGAGCCATGACTGGAAGCTGGTTCGGCGATCTGCCCGAGAGGCTTCCCATTCCCTTTTTCAGGAACCTCAGGAACTCCCTCATGCTATTTGATCCCATGAAAGAGCCCATGAAGTTTTTCTACCTGTCCCTGGCGCTGGGATACATTCAGCTTCTCTTCGGCCTTCTCGTCGGATTCTACAATAAGCTGAGGTTCGGCGATACTCTGGGAGGCATTTCCAATGAGCTCGCATGGTTTGTCGTCCTGCTCTCGGCCGGGTTGCTGGCTTTCGCCAATTTGAAGGCCGGCAAGGGAGGCAGCTTCCTCTTCGGTGGTCCTCTCCAGACGATAGCGACCCTCCTTATCTTCGCTGGAGTTTTTCTGATCGTCTTTTTCAGCGGCGGGAAGAGCAGGAACCCGGTCATAAGGATTCTTAAGGGGCTTTACAACCTGTACGGGGGTATCAACTTTGTGGGTGACCTTTTGTCCTATGTCAGGCTTATGGCCCTCGGCATGGTCACGGCGGGGATAGCGATGGCCGTGAACATAACGGCGGGCCTCGTAATGGGTTTCCCGGTGGTAGGGTACGTCCTGGCCGGGCTTGTTTTCGTCTTAGGTCACATTTTCAGCATCGCCGTCAATGCACTCGGGGGTTTCGTGCACAGCCTCCGTCTTCAGTATGTAGAATTCTTCACCAAGTTTTATGAGAACGGCGGAAAGCCCTTCACTCCCCTTGCTAAGAGAGCTTATTTCACGGTTTTTCTCGATGAGGAATCGGGAAGTTAAGGATATAAAAGGAGGTTTGCCTTGGAAAGTGGACTTATAGTAGCCATTGCCGGAGCTGGCCTGGCGGCCTTTCTGGCGGGAATAGGCTCTGCCGTCGGAATAGGACTCGCCGGCAGATCGGCCGCCGGGGTGCTCGCCGAGGACCCCGATAAGTTCGGCCGTCTGTTCCTGCTCGTCGCCCTGCCCGGAACACAGGGATTCTACGGGTTCATAGCGGCTCTGTTCGTGATCCTCAAAGTGGGCCTTCTCAGCACTCCTAAAGCCATATCGCTCGCTCAGGGCTGGCAGATATTTTTCGCCAGCCTGCCCGTCGCTTTCGCCGGGCTTTTCTCGGGTATCCACCAGGGAAAGGTGTGTGCTGCGGGCGTTGAGATGGGCGCAAAGAGGCCTGAGGCGACGATGAAAGCGGTTATCTACGGCGCTATGGTCGAGACCTATGCTGTTCTCGGGCTACTCATAACACTTTTCCTGTTGATCGGAATAAAGGTGTGACGAAATTGAGCGGATCCAGGATAAAGGACAGGATACTCAGCGACGCCGCCAAAAAGGCGGAGGAGATCGTCCAGGAGGCCTCCTCGCGGGCGGCCGAGATCCTGAAGGAGGCCGAGGCCAGGGCGGAGGAGACGAGGAAGCTCGCCGCCGAGCTGGCGAAGAGGGAAGCTCAAAAGGAAAAGGAGCGAATCCTCAGCCTGGAGCTTATAGAGATCAACAAGGAACTTCTCCTATCCAGGCGGAAGCTGATAGATGACGTTTTCAGAGAGGTGGAAAAGAAGATCTTCGCCAGCAATTCTGAGATAAGGGAAAAGCTCCTCACGGGACTGATCGAATCCCTTGTAAAGACGGGCGACGAAGAGATCATCGTGGATAAGGAACTGGGCAAAGAGTGGGTCGAGAGATTGAACAGGGAAAAGGGCTGGAAGCTCAAAGTTATCGACGGCGGAGAAGATCCTGACGGCGGATTCATACTTAAAAAAGGAAACATGAAGGTGGCGGCCACGAGATCTGCCATAATGGAGAGCCTCAGGGAAGATCTCGAGGTAGAGGTCTCGAAGATCCTCTTCGGTAAATAGAATGTTCGTCAGGTACCCGCCCTTCGGGAAGGAAAAGGCAGATTACGCCTATGCTGTGGGCAGGATCAGAGCCCTCGAGACAAGGTTGCTCGACCGCCAGAGGGTCGAGAGGCTTCTCGAGGCGAAAGACGCCGAGGAGGTCCTAAGGAGCCTGCAGGATACCGATTACGGTGCCTATATCCCTCAGTTAGAGAGCCCCCTCGCCTTTGAGGGTATGCTGGAAGCCGAGAGGACGAGAGCCTTTGAACTCTTCGAGGAGCTCGCCCTCGAAGAAGAGCTGGTTTACTGGGTCAGGAGCTTCTACGACTTCCACAACGTCAAGGTGCTCATAAAATCTCTGATAGCCGAAAAGGATTTCAGGCACGCCATCTCACCACACGGTAACATCCCGCCCGACGACATAAAGGCGATTTTCCAGGAAGAGAGATACGACAAATTGCCAGATCATCTCCAGACCGCCGTCGAGAAGGGCATCAGCAGCTATTATGAGAAGAAGGACCCTCAGAGGATAAGCCTTGCCGTGGATCAGAGCGCTTACCTTTACCTGACAGGAAAATCGGTGGGGAATGCTTTTCTGAGAAACTACTTCAGGTTACAGGCAGACCTTCTCAACCTGATGACCCTCGTGAGGCTGAAATTCATAGGGCGGGAGGATCTGATAAGAATTTCCCTTCTGCCGGGAGGTTTCCTCGAGATTGAGAGGTATGCCCAGGAGCCCCTGGATACCCTGTCGGGAAGGCTCTATCACACCCCCTATTATGCCATATTCGACGAGGGCATAGCCAGCTTGCGGGCAAAGGCGTCTTTCAGCAGACTTTATAAGCTGATGGACGATTATCTCGTCGGGTATCTTAAGGAGACCAGGACGATCGCCCTGGGTCCCGAGCCCTTGATTGCATATCTTTACGGAAAAATGAACGAGATCAAGATTTTGAGGATGGTTTTCGTCGGGAAAATATATCACATGTCCAGGGAGGAGATCAGGGAAAGGTTGCCCCTTCCCTATTAAAAGCCATGAAGAACATCGCATGTGTCGGCGAAAGAGAGGTCGTTTTTCCCTTTAAGGCCCTGGGCCTCGAGATCAGGCCCGTGAACACGGGCGAGGAGGCCAGAGAAGCGATCGAGCATTTCATAAAGGAGGGATATGTCCTGATAATCCTTCAGGAGGACTTCGTCGATGCCGTGAGCGACCTCATGGCCGAGACCGAGAAGGTTCCCTATCCGGCCATTTTCCCCATTCCCGGTAGCAGGGGAGGGAAGGGGATCGCTCTGGAGGTCCTCAGGGAAAAGATAAAGAAGGCCATCGGTGCCGACATATTCTGAAGAGGAGAAAATTCTATGAAAGAAGGAAGAATCGTAAAGGTAGCAGGTCCCCTGGTGGTGGCCGAGGGGATGTCGGGCCAGAAGATGTACGACGTGGCCCTCGTCAGCGAGAAGAGGCTCCTCGGTGAGATAATTGAGCTTAAGGGGGACCTGGCGTCCATACAGGTTTACGAAGAGACGGGAGGTGTCGGCCCGGGAGAGCCCGTTTACCCGACTGGAGCTCCTCTTTCTGTGGAGCTGGGGCCGGGCCTCATCGAGTCCATCTACGACGGGATACAGAGGCCTCTCGACGTCATCAGGGAGAAAGTGGGCGATTTCATCACGAGGGGCGTTTCGGTCCCCGCACTCGACAGGAACAGAAAGTGGCACTTCGTGCCGCGTGTGAAGGTCGGCGATGTGGTTGAACCCGGAGACATAATAGGAACGGTTCAGGAAACGGTTCTCGTGGAACACAGAATAATGGTTCCGCCCGGCGTAAAGGGCGAGATAACTCACATCGAGGAAGGGGATTTCACCGTCGAGGATCCCGTGGCCAGGGTCAGGACCGGGAAGGGCGAAATAGAGATAAAGATGTATCAGAAATGGCCTGTCAGGGTACCCAGGCCATATAAAGAAAAACTTCTGCCCGATGTTCCCATGGTCACAGGCCAGAGGATCATCGACACCTTTTTCCCCGTCACGAAGGGCGGAACGGCCTGCGTCCCAGGCCCTTTTGGTTCCGGGAAAACGGTCATACAGCATCAGCTGGCCAAGTGGTCCGACGCCGACATCGTTATTTACATAGGTTGTGGCGAGCGCGGGAACGAGATGACCGACGTTCTGATCGAGTTTCCCGAGCTCAAGGATCCGAGGACGGGAGAACCTCTCATGAAGCGGACGGTTCTCGTCGCCAACACCTCCAACATGCCCGTGGCGGCAAGGGAGGCCTCGGTTTACACCGGCATAACGATCGCGGAGTACTTCAGGGACATGGGATATTCAGTGGCACTCATGGCCGATTCGACGTCCCGCTGGGCCGAGGCGATGAGGGAGATCTCGGGAAGGCTCGAGGAGATGCCCGGCGAGGAGGGATATCCCGCTTATCTCGGAGCCAGGGTAGCGTCCTTCTACGAAAGGGCCGGCAGGGTTATAACTCTCGGGAAGGACAGGCGAGAGGGGTCTCTGACGGTGATAGGCGCAGTTTCGCCTCCCGGCGGAGACCTGGCCGATCCGGTGGTTCAGGCAACCCTGAGGGTGGTAAAGGTGTTCTGGAGTCTCGACGACAAACTGGCTTACAGGAGGCATTTCCCCGCCATTAACTGGCTTACGAGTTATTCCCTTTACAGGGATACCGTCAAGGATTACCTCGATAGGGAGATCTCTCCCGATTTCTACGACATGCAGACGGAAGCCATGAGAATCCTCAGCAAGGAGGCCGAACTCGAGGAGATAGTCAGGCTCGTGGGGATAGAGGCCCTCTCCGAGAGCGACCAGCTCCTGCTTGAGGTGGCGAGGTCTCTGAGGGAGGATTTCCTCCATCAGAACGCCTTCCACGAGATAGACACCTACACTTCACTGAAGAAGCAGTACCTGCTTCTAAAGCTCATCCTCTACATGTACGAGAAGGCAAAAGAAGCCCTCGAGAGGGGTATAACGGTGCGCGAGCTGAGGCAGCTTCCCGTATGGGAGAGGATAGCCAGGGCAAAATACATCTCCGAGGATAAACTGGAGGAACTTGAAGGAATAAAAAAGGAGATCGACGATGAAATCCAGGGTCTTATCGGGGGAAAATCTAAAGAGGCTTAAGGAATACAGGACGATCACCGACGTCTCGGGACCGCTCCTTCTGGTGGAGGGAGTTGAGGGCGCCAAGTACGCTGAGCTCGTGGAGATAACACTCCCGTCAGGCGAAAAGAGACGTGGCCAGGTTCTCCAGGTCGAGGAGGATAAGGCCCTGGTTCAGGTCTTCGAGGGAACGACGGGCCTCGACATACCCGAGACCACCGTGAGGTTTCTCGCCAGGGGGATCGAGCTTCCCCTCTCCCAGGACATGCTGGGGAGGGTTTTCGACGGGCTCGGAAGGCCCATCGACGGCGGACCCGAGATAATCCCCGACGTCAGGAGGGATATAAACGGCTCGCCCATAAATCCTTACGCCAGAGATTATCCCAACGAGTTCATTCAGACGGGCGTTTCAGCCATCGACGGCCTCAACACGCTGGTGAGGGGGCAGAAATTGCCCATATTTTCCGGTTCAGGGCTGCCCCACAACAGGCTCGCTGCTCAGATAGCGCGTCAGGCCAGGGTGCTCGGGGCGGAGGAGGAGTTTGCCGTTGTCTTCGGCGCCATGGGGATAACCTTCGAGGAGGCCGATTTCTTCATCAACGATTTCAAGAAAACGGGCGCAATCTCTCGTTCCGTACTCTATCTCAACCTGGCTGATGACCCCGCCATCGAGCGAATCGCCACGCCGAGGGTTGTTCTCACCACCGCAGAATATCTCGCTTTCGACCTCGACATGCACGTTCTCGTAATTCTGACCGACATGACCAACTACTGCGAGGCCTTGAGGGAGATATCGGCGGCGAGAAAAGAGGTCCCGGGAAGGAGGGGTTACCCCGGTTATCTTTACACCGACCTGGCGACCATTTACGAGAGGGCTGGCAGGATCAAGGGCAAGAAGGGTTCCATAACCCTCATCCCCATCCTGACCATGCCCGAGGACGATAAGACCCATCCCATTCCAGACCTGACGGGCTACATAACCGAGGGCCAGATAATCCTTTCCAGGGCCCTTCACAGGAAGAAGATCTATCCTCCCATCGACGTGCTGCCCTCGCTCTCGAGGCTCAAGGACAAGGGCATAGGCGAGGGAAAAACCAGGGAAGACCACGCCGACATATTCAACCAGCTCTTTGCCGCCTACGCCCGTGGAAAGGAAGCACAGGAGCTCGCCGTTATTCTCGGCGAGGCTGCCCTTTCCGATCTCGATAAGCTCTATTACAGGTTCGCCGACATCTTCGAGGAGAGATACGTGGGGCAGGGAGAATACGAGGAAAGGTCGATCATCGAGACCCTCGACCTCGGATGGGAACTCCTTTCCATGTTCCCGAGAGCCGAGCTGAAGAGGATAAGGGACAAGTATCTGGACAAGTACCTCCCGAGGTTCAAGAAAGAAGAGAAAAAAGAGGCGGGTGAGGAGAGATGATAGAGGTTCACCCGACCCGAATGGAGCTCCTCCGGCTGAAGAAGAGAACTGCTCTCGCCAGAAGGGGGCACAAGCTTCTGAAGGACAAACAGGACGAGCTCATGAGGCAGCTCATGATGCTGATAAAGGGCATCAAGGAGCTCAGGGAAAAGGTGGAGGAGGAGTTTAACAGGACGGTGAGCAGATTTCTCTTCGCCAGGGCCGCCATGGACCCCGAGGCCGTGGAGGAGGCTTTCCTCATACCGAAAAAGACGGTGACCCTGGAAGTGGGCAAGAGAAACGTCATGAACGTGAAAGCCCCCGTTTTCGAGGAGAAGATAGAGGGCGACATACTTGCCTACGGCTTCGCGACGACAACCGGCGAGCTGGACACAGCACTCCTGGCTCTCGATAAGGTGCTCGACAAGATATTCGAGCTGGCCGAGAAGGAGAAGACGCTAAAACTCCTCGCCAACGAGATAGAAAAGACCAGAAGAAGGGTGAACGCCCTGGAATACATACTGATCCCCGAACTCGAGGAGACGGTGAAATACATCACGATGAAGCTCTCCGAGATGGAGAGGTCCGATCTCTCTCGCCTCATGAGGATCAAGGAGATCGTCAGGGCTCATTGACGTCCCTTAGCTTTGCGATCTCCTTTTTCAAGAAGTTTTTGAAGGCGGCTTCGAGGTTGATGCCTTTCTCTTCCGCTATAGAGGCTATTTTGATGAGCAATTGAGAGAGCTTTTCGGCGTCAGCATCCTCTAAATCGCTCAGATCGATCCGGGGCATTTCTCGCTTTATCTTGAGCCTCTTTTCCCTCGAGAGCACTTTTTGAGCCAGAAGGAGCGAAGGCATCGAAAGGGCGAGGCCCGCAAAGGCATTTTTCTTGGATTTCTCCCAGTAATCGAGGAGCTCATCCTGTCCCTCGAATTTTACGTCGCCGAAGACATGGGGATGTCTTGAGATCATCTTGTTTATTATCCCCTCGGTGACATCTTCCAGTTTGAATCGCCCCTCCTCCTCGCCGATCCTTATGTGCATGAGGACGAGGAAGAGCAGGTCCCCCAGTTCCTCACGGAGGGCCATATCATTTTCGGCCTCTATGGCTTCGATCACCTCGTAGGCCTCTTCAACCAGGTCGTATCTTAAGGTGTAGTTCGTCTGCTTCCTGTCCCAGGGACAGCCGTCGGGTGCCCTG
>DRBW01000257.1 GCA_011042705.1 Caldifarciminota bacterium | reverse complement strand
TAGGCAGAGATGTAAGAGAAAAGACCCACGGCTTTTTCTTTCAGGATCTCATAACTTCTTCTGGGAGAGAAGGTTTCTATTTTACGCCTTATGTCAAGATCGATGGGGTAGAGGCTTATCCTCTCGATGCTGAGAGGATCGAAGTGCCCGTTTTTCAGGCTTCTCCGGGAACGGAAAGCATAGCTGTAGCCGGCCCGGGAAACCTCCAGCTTAACTGTTTCGTTCAGCCTGCTATAGGGATAGGAGAAGAGCTTCACTTCCTTTCCGGTGATGTCTTCGAGGGTTTCCCTGGATGCGACGAGTTCTTCCCGGAGTTCTCCGGGCCTGAGGCGGGTAAGATCGGGATGGCTGCAGGAATGTGATCCAACGATCCAGCCGCGATCAGAGAGTTCCCTTATCTGCTGCTGTGAGAGGTGCCTCTTTCTTCCGAGGGGGATATCCCACACATTTTCCCTGCCTATGTACCCGGAAATCACGAAGACGACACCCTTGAAGCCGAATTCCTCCATGAGAGGATAGGCGTACCTGTAAACCGACTCAAAGCCGTCATCGAAGGTTATGAGGGCAAATTTTCCCATATCAGGATATCTGAATATCCCCCTTTCGAAAATTTCGTCGAGAGGCGATTTAAAACCCAGATCACGCAAAGTCCTTAAGTGAGAGCGAAATAGCCGGAGGGAAATGACATTTCCCGACATTTCCTGAGTGGGTTCAACGCCGTGGTAGTTGAGGATGACGAGCACGGTAAAATTATCCCGCCAAGATGACGCCATTTCAAGCTGTTCCGATCAGCGAGTTAAGGGCCAGGGAAAGGAATTCTGCCGTGCAAAGCATTGATATTTTCCATGATAAGAACTTACAAGTTAAACTTGCCGAGGAAATTAAAATCTTTTGTTAAAGCAAATTCAAAAAAGATCTTCCACATTTGGCAATAATCCGTATCACTCAACAGGGTATTAAAAATTGACGCAATGAGGCAGGATTCGATTAGTTAACATAAGATATATTATGTGAACTTTCCTGTGGAGATGCCCTGGCCCCTCCCCTGAGAACCGCTGCCGGATTTGACTATGGTTGCCGGAATCGTTATCATTTTTGCCGTGATTGCCGGAATCCTTGACTACATCGCCCTCATGAGGCCGTCACTTCTGTTTCCCGTCTGGCTTTTTCTCTTCGCAGGTCATTACTGGGCTAAAAGGTCTCCTTACCTGCCTCCCGTTACGGGGCTGGGACTTCCTTTTTATATTGTATTCCTGAGCTACTCGCTGGCTATGGCATCGGTTTACGTCATCAACCAGATCTACGATGTCGAGAGCGATCGGATCAACAGAAAGCTTTTTCTGCTTCCCGAAGGCATCATAAAGATAAGGGACGCTGCCCTGTTTGCAGCCCTTCTGTTTTTATTCTCCATTGCGATCTCCTTTATCCCTCCCGTCACCGGGACCTACAGGGTCATCCTCCTCCTCTCCCTGCTCCTCGGCGTTCTCTACTCAGCAAAGCCCTTTTCCCTGAAGGACAGGCCGTTTCTTGACATGATCGCAAACGGAATTGGATATGGGGTTCTGAATTTCCTCGCTGGATGGGTCACAGTTAAGCCTTTCGAGGCCTCTGCTCTGCTTCACTCGCTCCCCTACTTCCTCTCGGTCTCAGCCATCTTTCTCAACACGACCGTCGCCGATATCCCGGGAGATAGCGCCCAGGGAAAGCGTACGACGGGCGTCACGCTGGGAAGAGGTCCTACGACACGTCTCGCCCTGATAATTTTGATTCTGGCCCTTTTCTCAGCCCTTTTCCTCGGGGACTATCTGCTTGCCTCCACTGCCCTGCTCTCTCTCCCCTTTTTCGCAAAAGCCGCCCTCAGGGGAAGCGTCGAAGATGTCAAGCTGAGCTTCAGGGCGGGCCCCGCCTTACTGGCCCTCATCTACGGGATCCACTATCCTCAATTCCTGATACTTCTCGTTTTGACAACGGCTTACCTGAAACTTTATTATAAACTCCGCTTTGGATTGAGTTATCCTTCGTTAAAAGGGAGTTAGAAATTGAGGAAATCTTCGTTCAGAACCCATACCTGTGGCGACCTCAGGGCAGAACACGTGGGGTCAAAGGTAACCCTGGCGGGATGGGTGAGAAGGGCCCGTGACCTCGGGGGGCTTCTCTTTGTTGACCTCAGGGACAGATACGGCCAGACACAGGTCGTATTTGAGCCCGGGACCGACGTCTTCGAAAAAGCAAAAGAGCTGGGACAGCAGGACGTGATACAGGTCAAGGGCATTGTGAGGAGGAGGCCCGAGGATCAGATCAACAGAAGTTTGCCCACCGGGGAAATCGAAGTTCTGGCTGAATCGCTCGTCGTCCTGAACGAGTCGAAAACCCCGGCT
The DNA here is from genome assembly GCA_011042705.1 of Caldifarciminota bacterium. Classification (GTDB taxonomy): domain Bacteria; phylum Hydrothermota; class Hydrothermia; order B15-G9; family DRBW01; genus DRBW01. The sequence continues at coordinate 8,320 of DRBW01000257.1, read as the reverse complement.
TTTCCCATAGAGGACGAGATAAACGTGTCGGAGGAAGTAAGGCTCCGCTGGAGGTTCCTGGATCTCAGAAGGCCAGAGATGCAGAAAAACCTCATCCTCAGGCACAGGGCAGCTCAGGCCACCCGAAACTATCTCTCTTCCGCGGGTCTCGTCGAGATAGAAACTCCCTTCCTGACCAAGAGCACCCCTGAGGGGGCCAGGGACTTCCTCGTCCCATCCAGGATCTATCCCGGAAAATTCTATGCGCTTCCCCAATCCCCACAGCTCTACAAGCAGGTTCTTATGTCTTCTGGATTTGACGGGTACTTTCAGATCGCGCGATGTTTCAGGGATGAGGATCTCAGGGCCGACCGCCAGCCTGAATTCACGCAGATCGACCTGGAGATGTCCTTCGCCGACGTGGACGACGTGCTCGACCTCACCGAAGGCCTCATGGCCCATATCTTCCGGGAGGTCCTGGGCATAGAGATAGAGAGGCCCTTCCCGAGAATGACTTACAGCGAAGCGATGGAAAGGTACGGAATTGACAAACCCGACACCCGCTACGGAATGGAATTGTTCGACCTGACCGATTTCTTCAGGGATACCGATTTCAGAGTCGTAAGGTCCGCTATAGAGGATGGGGGCAGGGTCATCGGCTTCAGGGTAGACAGGGAGCTTTCGCGCCGGGAGATAGACGATCTCACCGAAAGGGCAAAAGAACTCGGAGCCGGGGGGTTGCTCTGGCTATCCTCAAAAGAGGGTCAGCTGAGAGGCCCCCTTGCGAAATTCATTGACAGGGAGAAAGGGCTGAAACTGCTCGGGGGAGAAGGGAAAACAGCCCTTTTACTTGCTGGAAAGAAGGAGAAGATCCTGGAGATAGGCGGAGCCCTGCGGATCGAGGTGGCGAAGCGCTTCGGGCTCATTCCCGATGGGAAATGGAATTTCCTGTGGGTCCTCGATTTCCCGCTTTTCGTGTGGAACGAAGAGGAAAAGCGGATCGAGCCGGCCCACCATATGTTTTCCATGCCCAAAGATGAATTCCTCGACTATCTGGAATCCGAACCGCTCAAGGTTGTGGGCAAGATCTACGACCTGGTCCTGAACGGCGTGGAGCTCGGTTCGGGCTCCATAAGGGTTCACCGTAGGGACATCCAGGAGAAGATAATGGAGATCGCCGGAATTCCGGCGGAGGAAAGGCAGAAGAGATTTGGTTTTCTCCTGGAAGCTCTGGAATACGGCACTCCGCCCCACGGTGGAATAGCTCTCGGCTTCGACAGGATGGTGGCCATGATGGCCGGGAGAGAATCCATAAGGGACGTCATCGCCTTCCCTAAAACGACCAAGGGCCAGGCTCTCTATGAGGGAGCTCCTTCCGATGTCTCCGAAGAGCAGCTCAGAGAGCTTCACATCAGGGTAGAAAAACAAAATTCAAGCAGTTAAAAATTCTGAAAGTTTGAAATTTTGGTCTTTAAAGTTTTTAGAAGTTTGGAATTTTGAACTTTTAAAAATCTGCAATCCTCTTGGAGATACGCGAGAAAAAAACCCCATCAGCTCCTCGGATGGTATTTTCTGTGCACTTCCTTTAGCCTCTTTATGTCCAGATGGGTATAAATCTGCGTGGTGGTCACCGAGGAATGGCCGAGCAGCTCCTGAACCACCCTCAGGTCACATCCTCTCATAAGTAGATGGGTGGCGAAACTGTGCCTCAGGACATGAGGATACACTCTCCCCTCCTCTATCCCGACTTTCAACGCATATTTCCTCAGTATCTTCCAGAACCCGGTCCTCGAGAGTTTCCCTCCTCTCTGATTCAGAAAAATGTAGTCCCCCGATCTGCTCCCGGCGAATTCAGGCCTCACTTCTATCAGGTATCTCTCAAGCCAAAGATGAGCTGCTTCCCCGAAAGGAACGACCCTCTCCTTATTCCCTTTACCTATTACCCTGAGGACATCCTCGTCAAGGTCGACATCGCCCAGCCTCAGGGACAGAAGCTCCGACACCCTCAACCCCGTGGCATAAAGCAGCTCAAGGAGAGCCCTGTCCCGGATTCCGGCTGGCTCCGACGTATCCGGCGCCTCGATGAGCGCCCTGACTTCCTCCTCGCTGAGTACGTTGGGAAGCTTCAGGTCCTTCCTGGGAATTTCCAGAAGTTCTGCCGGGTTTTTGGGGAAATTCTCGTAAACCACGAGGTACTTGAAAAAGGTTCTGAGCGTTGAGACGAGCCTCGAACGAGAGGTTTTTTTCAAGCCGCTCTTTCTGAGAAACTTGAGAAAATCCTCGAGGGTCTCGAGGTTGACGTCATCAAGTGAAATGCCTTTCTTGGCCAGGTAAGCCGCAAGTTTCAAAAGGTCTCTCCTGTAAGATGCCACTGTGTTCTCCGAGAATCCCCTCTCCGATCTCATGTAGGAAACGAAGTCCTCGATATAGGAAAGGAGATCGTCAGCCATATCGATATTATAACCGCAAGGTTCGCCATCACATACAATCACGCCGTGGGTCCATTCCTCTCATCATCGGAAAGCCCTTGACTTTCCTTGACAACTGAAGGGCTGCTGGCTATACTATGCACTGAGTTATTTGGGCTCAAAGTTCCCGATAGCGAGTTCCAAAAAGGAAGGAGGAATTTTATTATGGTAATGGATAAGTTGAGAAAACAAACGAAACTTTACCTCTGGATTGTTGTGGGCGCCTTCATAGGCTGGATTTTCTTCCAGCTCGGTGAAAACATCGCCATGAGGAGAAAATTAAAACCGTGGCAGAGGGGTATCCTGGCCGAGGTGGACGGCAAGCAGATAACATATGAGATGTTCCGCTATAAACTTCAGCAGGCGATTCAGGACAGCATCAACGCCCTCGGCCACAGCATAACTCCCGAAGAACGCAGCAAAATCGAGGAGAGTGTCTTCAAAAATCTAATTACCGACACGAAGCTCTATGATTTTTACCGGAAGAGAAAGCTGTTCCTCGACGATAAAACGGCCCTCGCTCTGATTCAGAACTTCCCTCCCAGAGAGCTCCTGAACAGCCCCGATTTCCAGGATGAAAACGGCAAGTTCGACATGAACAAGTACAGGCAGGCCCTCTCTAACCCCCAGAACCTTCCCTTCTTCCGCAATTACGAGCTCAAACTCAGGAACGAGCTCCCCAAGTTCATGATGCAGGCCGACCTCCTTGCCACCCTCAACTTTTCTCCCGATGAGCTCTGGAACCTCTACAAGAGGGATAAGACGAGGATAAAGATCAAATACCTCGCCTTAAACTACGCCTCAATTCCCGATTCCCTCATAAAGTATACCGACGAGGACCTAAAAAGGTATTACGAGGAACACCCCGATCTCTTCAAGAGACCGCCCAAAGCATCTCTCGAGCTCGTCTTTTTGGAGAAGATGCCCTCCAGCGAGGATACCGCGGAAGCGAGGCTCAACGCCGAGTCTATCCTGGACGAGCTCAAGCTCTCCGACGTAGAGGTCAATTTCGACAACCTTGTAAGGGACTATTCCGAGGACCTCGAGACAAAGGACAATAACGGCGACCTCGGGTGGATAGACAGCACCAACAAGATTCTGCGTCCCCTTTATGACGCCGCCATGAGGCTGAAAAAGGGTGATGTGGGCGGCCCTGTGCTCACGAGCATGGGCTGGCACATCTTCAAGGTCGTCGACAAGAAGAAAGGGAAAGTTCACCTAAAACACATCCTCATAAAGATCACGACAGGCCCCACCACAGAAGCCGAGCTGAGAGAAAAGGCCGACGATTTGATAGACCTCGCCAAGAAAGAAGGCTTCAAAAAGGCCGCAGAGGAACTGGGACTCGAAGTCAAGGAAACGGGCGATTTTCCGCTCACTTCAGGCTTCATCCCCTTCGTCGGCCCCGAAAAGGTGCTCCAGGATTTCGTGAAGAAGGGTCAGCCCGGAGATGTGAGCCCCATCGTGAGGAAACCGGACAAGTACATAGTGGCGGCGATAAAGTCCAAAAAGCCGGAAGAAATTCCCCCCTTCGACGAGATCAAAAAGGAAGTCACGAGCAAGTACCTGAAGGCAAAGAAGGAAGAGATGGCAAAGTCCATCATGCAGAAAGTTTACGAGGACGTCAAGAATGGACTGGAGTTCGAAAAGATAGCGGAGAAATACAAAGATCAATTCGTCAAGGTCGATTCTACCAAGTACATAACACGGAAGATGTTCATTCCGGGCGTGGGATTCAACAACGAATTCTTCGGAGCCGCTTTCTCCCTCGAAAAGGGCGAGGTCTCAAAGCCCGTGGCAACCAACCGCGGAATTTACATAATAAAAGTTCTCGACAAGCAGCTCCCAACAAAGGAACAGTTTGAGAAGGAGAAAGCCCAGTTCGTCAACAACATCAGAAATACCTACACTAATTACCTTTACACTGCCTGGACCCAGGAGCTCGAGAAAGGCAACATCAAGGATTACAGAAGCTATCTCCTTTATTAAAAGGAAAGGAAGGAGAGGGGAAATGCCAGAGATAACCAGGATTTATGCCAGGGAAGTTCTCGATTCGCGGGGCAATCCAACGGTTCAGGTCGACTGTTATCTTGACGGCGGCCTGGCCTTCGGCAGGGCTTCCGTTCCATCAGGTGCTTCAACGGGCACTTTCGAGGCTCTGGAGCTTCGGGACGGGGACAAAAGATACGGCGGTAAAGGTGTAGAAAAAGCCGTTTCCAACGTAAACGGCATTATTGCCAAGAAACTGGTAGGCTTCGACGCGCTGAACCAGGCCCTCATTGACAGAACATTGATTGAGCTCGACGGCACTGAAAACAAATCGAAGCTCGGAGCCAATGCCATTCTGGGAGTATCTATGGCCGTTGCCCGTGCTGCAGCGGATTATCTCGAACTGCCCCTCTACAGATACATCGGCGGAATCACCGCCAGAACCTTACCCGTCCCGATGATGAACGTGATCAACGGCGGAGTTCATGCTGACAATCCTCTTGATATACAGGAGTTCATGATAGTTCCCTGTGGAGCTCCGAATTTCAGGGAAGCCCTGAGATACGGAGCAGAGACATTCCATGCCCTCAAGAAACTCCTCAAGGAGAAAGGCTATAGCACCGCAGTGGGAGACGAAGGAGGTTTCGCTCCTCCGCTGAAAAGCACGAGAGAGACACTCGATTTCATGCTCAGGGCCATTGAGAACGCAGGCTATAGCCCCGGAGAGGACATCTACCTGGCCCTCGACGCGGCAGCATCGGAGTTTTACAGGGATGGAGCCTATGTCATCGAGGGCAAGACCCTGTCATCGGAGGAACTGGTGAGTTTTTATGAGGAGCTCGTGGAGAACTATCCGATAATTTCCATTGAGGACGGGCTCGCCGAAGAGGACTGGGACGGATGGAAAATCCTTTACGAGAGGCTCGGCCAGAAGGTACAGCTCGTGGGCGACGATATCTTCGTCACGAACGTCAAGAGAATCAAAAGGGGCATCGAGGAAAAAACCGCGAATTCCGTCCTCATCAAACTCAACCAGATAGGAACACTCACGGAGACGATCGAGGCCGTTGAGCTCGCCCATAAAAACGGCCTGACAGCCGTGATCTCACATCGATCCGGTGAAACTGAGGACACATTTATAGCCGATTTGGCCGTAGGGGTCGGATCGGGGCTCATAAAGACCGGCTCTCTCTCCCGGTCGGAGCGGATCGCCAAGTACAACAGGCTGCTCGTTATCGAGGAGGAGCTCGCCGGGTCATCCCGATTCCCCGGTCGTGGAGCTTTTAACCCGAGGAGGATCTGATATTGAGACCTTTCGGGGCGAGGAACAGGAGATCCCTTCTCAAGTGGCTCTTCGTCCCCGTGATAATCTGGATAGTCTATCAGTCCCTCACGGGCTTCTGGACGATTTACAGGCTTCGAAAAGAGAGAAACAGGCTGGAAAGGGAGATAGCCGAGCTCACCGCCCGAAAGATCGTCCTTGAAAGACAGAAAGAAATGCTCAAGGACCCCGAAAAGATCGAGGAGATCGCCCGGAAAAGGCTGGGGATGAGGAGAAAAGGCGAGAGAATTATCTGGCTCGGAGATAACTGACCTTCCGGGAGATATAGTCGGGATAACGCAACGGGTCCCTTCATTCAGCTTCCGTGGAAAGACAAATATTCTGGGGGCTTCGCGATTGTGGGGTATGATCCTGACTTCATTCAACTTCCGTGGAAAGACAATATTCCATAAGACCGTTCGTTGAGCTCCTATCTCGAAGCATTATGGATCCATAGGATTTTTTCTCTCTCCCCAAACTTCCTCAAATCGAAAAGTGGACCGGTCGGGACAGATCTCCATCCCGTCAAAAGCGTTCTCTCAGCATGAATCGACGCGTCCCCTCCCTGTAGCTGTTCAAAATTTTGAAAGTTTAAAATTTAAGGCGTTTAGCATTTAAAATGCTAAAAATTTTAGCAATTGAGAAGTTTGAAATTTTTAAATTTTTGATTTTTGGGTTTCTGAAATTTTTGAATCTTGAAATTTGGACAGTTTAAAATTGTTGACAAAGGGGGCTACCCTGCCTATAATGTCAGAGTACAGGGGAGATGCGATGTCATTAAAAATCGCTGTTTCAAATCAAAAAGGAGGCGTGGGAAAAACCACAACGGCCGTGAATCTCGGGTCAGCTCTCCGGGATCTCGGCTACAGCGTGATGCTCATCGACCTCGATCCCCAGGGCGGATTGACCACCCATATGGGTTACAATCCCCTCGCCTTCGAGAAAACCATCTACGATGCCCTTATCGGGGAAGCAACCCTCAACGAAATCGCCGTCAGGACCCTTGACTACATCCTTATCCCTGCCAATCTCGACCTCGCTGCTGCTGAGGTAGAATTGCTGAACGAGATCGGAAGGGAATATGCCCTCAAGGACCTCATAAAGGGCATAAACGTGGATTTCGTCATCATCGACACACCACCGAGCCTGGGTCTGCTGACCGTCAATGCTTTGACGGCGGCCGACGGCGTCATCATCCCCCTCGAAACCCAGTACCTCGCCATGAGGGGGCTGTCGCTCCTGCTCAAGATAATCAGAAAGGTCCAGAAAAGGGCCAATCCCGACCTCAAGGTGATCGGGGTGCTTCCCACCATGTTCGACAGGACCATACATTCCCGCGAGGTGATCGAAGAGATGAGGGAAGCCCTGGGCGATCACATACCAGTCCTGACTCCCGTCAAAAGGAGCATTCGCTTCCCTGAATCCTCTGTTGCCGGCAAGTCCATATTTGAATACGACAACAGGGTGGAAGGGGCGAAGGCATATAAAGAATTAGCGGAGGTGATAATAAGATGGCAAAAAGAAGAGAAGGCAGCCTGAGAGGCAAGGGCGTATCCATCTTCTTCGGGGACGACGATGATGAGAGGGAGATCCCCCGCAGAAAGAGCAGGAAGAAAGATGACGGAATTTTAGAAATTCAGACTGCTGAAATTTCAAAATTTCAGAAGTCTGAAATTCCATCCGGGGACGGCAGGGCCGATCCGCCCTTCAATTTCCAGACTTCAAAGCGGCTCAAGGAGAGAAAGAGGTCCAGGAGAAAATGGCAGAGGACGATCTACCTTACCGACGAGGAGGAATCCACCCTGCTGAAGATCAAGTCCAGGCTCTTTGAGAAAGGGGTGGACGCCGAATACAGCGAGATAGTTGGAAAGGCGATCCTTTACTTCTTCCGGGAATTCGAGAAGGAAATTTAGGGCAGAACGTATCGGGTATTTTTCCCTTTCCCGGACTTTCTGAGCAATCCACGAGACACGAGTTCCTCAAGGTCGTGTCTCGCTGTGCGTTCCGAGACGCGCACCATTTCCTGATATTCCTTCCGGGTTATCTCTCGATGTAACCTGAGGTATTCAAGCAACAACCTCTGCCTCTCGTTGACCTCCACCTCGGGCAACCCTCCTGCGAAAAGCTCCAGGGTCAGCAGAAAACCTCCCTGAACCTCCGAAAAGGTCGGTCTGGGCAGTCCGCACTCGTCGGCCGCCTTAAGGACGAAATTGGTACCGGCACCGGGGTACTTCACCATTTCCATCCTTCTGAGTATACGGGCGAGGAGCGGATTCCTGTGATAAGGAGCGTGCAATTTTTCGAGGTCCTGAAGGGTCAGCTCACCAGGGAGCTTCCCCGGATTCCAGATCTCGAGGGACTCGGGGGACAGCCTGACCATAGTCGGCGCAGGAAACCTGTAATCCCTGTGTGAAACTGCATTAACTATGATCTCTCTGAGAGCGGCTCTAAAACAATTAATTTCCTCCTGACCAATAACTTTGCTCAAATAAGTTGAGATTGTATCTTCGAGAATCTCTATTTTCCTCAGTACTGGCCCTTTTATTGAATGAGAAACATCTAT
>DRBW01000256.1 GCA_011042705.1 Caldifarciminota bacterium | reverse complement strand
TGTGCCGTCCATCAGACCATCGCCCCCATCGAGGTACAGGAACTCATAGAGGCCCATCCCGACGCCGAGGTCATGGCACATCCCGAATGCACGAGGGAAACCAGAAAGCTCGCCCATTATGTGGGCAGCACGAGCCAGATGCTCAGGCACGCAAAGGAAAGCGGCTCAAAGAAGTTCATCGTCGTGACCGAGAAGGGCCTCGTGTACCGGATGCAAAAAGAAATGCCCAATAAGACCTTCATTCCGGTCGAGACGGCGATCTGCACCAACATGAAAAAGATCAACCTCGACAACCTCTTGAGGTCGCTCCAGGAAGAGATCTACGAGGTGGAGATCAGCCCGAATATCGCCGAAAGGGTCAGGCAAACGTTAATAAAAACGCGAAAGCTCCTCGAGAAATGAGGGAAGAGCTCCTCTTTCAGAGATTCCTCGAATTCCTCAGGGAGGACCTCCCCAACGGGGATGTCACCTCTGAGCTCGTTCTCGATGAAAACCATAGGGCCAAAGCCCTCTTCATATCCAGGGATCACGGCATACTCTCAGGGATCGAGCTGATCCGCTATTTTCTGGATAGACTGGGCATCGAGGCCGAAAACCTGAAGCCATCTGGTGCGGAGATCAGCGAGGGAGACGTCCTCATGCGCGCAGCGGGAAATGCCCGGCTCATCCTCTCTGTGGAACGCACCTCCCTCAATCTGCTATCACACCTCTCGGGAATAGCGACGGAGACGAGAAAACTCGTCGACAAAGCCTCCAGACACGGTGTAAAAATAGCTGCCACAAGGAAAACACTGCCAGGGCTGAGGGAATTCGAAAAACTGGCCGTGGTCCACGGCGGAGGGGACCCTCACAGGTTTTCCCTCTCCGACATGGTGCTGATAAAGGACAACCACAAAAAACTCGCGGGCGGAATTGAAAAGGCAATCAGAAGGGCCCGCGCTGCGAGTTTCTCCCTGAAGGTGGAGGTCGAGGTGGAAAACCCCGAAGAAGCCCTAACCGCAGCCAGGGAAGGGGTCGACATAATCATGCTCGATAACTTCACCCCTTCCGCAATCAGGGAAACTGTCCAGAGGCTCAAAGAGGCCGGGCTCAGGGACCGGGTGACCCTGGAGGCCTCGGGCGGAATAACGCCCGAAAACATAGAAGACTACTTGACTGCCGGGATAGACCTGATTTCTGTGGGATACATAACGAAATCCGCCCGCTCTCTTGACATTAGCCTCGAAATAGTTGCATAATCAAGGGCTAATCGGTTCAGGAGGTGAAGGAAATGGAGATTCTCAGAGGAACTTTCAGGTTAAAGGTAGGACTCGCTGAGATGCTCAAGGGTGGCGTGATAATGGACGTTACCACCCCCGAGCAGGCAAAGATCGCCGAGGAGGCGGGGGCAGTCGCCGTTATGGCCCTCGAAAGGGTTCCCGCCGACATAAGGAAGGAAGGCGGCGTCGCCCGTATGGCCGATCCGGAGATCATCCTCAAGATCATGGAGGCCGTCACAATCCCCGTAATGGCAAAGGTCCGAATAGGGCACTTTGTGGAAGCTCAGATTCTCGAGCAACTGGGCGTCGACTTCATTGACGAGAGCGAGGTCCTGACGCCTGCCGATGAGGAAAATCACATCGACAAGCACGGCTTTTCCATACCCTTTGTGTGCGGGGCAAGGAATCTCGGGGAAGCCCTGAGGAGGATAGCAGAGGGAGCGGCCATGATAAGGACCAAGGGAGAAGCGGGAACGGGAAATGTCGTGGAAGCCGTCCGCCACATGCGCCTCATCCAGAAAGAGATAAGGGAACTCCAGACCAGGAGGCCCGAGGAGCTTTATGCCGAGGCAAAGAGGCTGGGAGCCCCTTATGAGATCGTCAAATGGGTCGCCGAGCACGGCAGGCTGCCGGTCCCCAACTTCGCCGCCGGTGGAATCGCCACCCCGGCCGATGCTGCCCTGATGATGCAGCTCGGCGCCGAGGCCGTCTTCGTGGGCTCCGGCATCTTCAAGTCCTCCGATCCAGAAAGGATGGCGAGAGCCATAGTGGACGCCGTCGCCTATTACGACGACCCCGCAGTGCTGGCGGAGGTCTCGAGGGGCCTCGGCGAAGCCATGAGAGGCGTCGATGTCTCGAAGCTCGACGAGAAGGAACTCTTACAGGTGAGGGGCTGGTGAGATGAAAATAAGCGTCCTCGCGTTACAGGGAGATTTCGCCGAACACGCAGAGTATTTCAGGAAGGCCGGCGCCGAGGTGGAACTGGTAAAAAGCGCCGATAAGATCAGGAACTCTGAGGCCCTCGTGATCCCGGGCGGAGAGAGCACAACCTACAACAGGCTGATGAAGCGATTCGGCATCATCGATGCGCTTAAGGAACTGAAGGAAAAAAAGGTCCCCGTTTTCGGGACCTGCAACGGTCTCATACTGCTCGCGAGATCGGCAACGGGTGAAGATCCCGACTACTCCCTGGGTTTCCTGGACATCACTGTCTCAAGGAACGCATATGGACGCCAGAGGGAAAGCTTCGAGGCCGATATCTCTCTTCATATCGACGGGGAGAGCAGCTTCAGGGGAATATTCATAAGGGCCCCGAAAATCCTGGAGGTGGGGTCATCGGTCGAAGTGCTGGCGAAACTGGGCGACGAGCCCGTCCTGGTCAGGCAGGGCCCTTTTCTCGGTGCCACTTTTCACCCGGAACTGACCGACGACACGAGGATAGCAGAATACTTCCTTCGCCTGGCGGAAAAGGCTACTTCTTGAGGAAGACCCCGGTCCTTCCGAAGGGGCCTATGGCCACCCTGATCACGTAAACGCCGGGGTGCAGGGTATTAACATCCACGTCGAGAGATTTGCCCCTCAGGTCCATCCTTTTGAGCAGAACGAGCCTCCCGTGCATGTCGAAAATCTTGATCTCGGCGTTCCCATAAACGGGGATCGAGAAACCCAGTTTGAGCACATCCCCCACGGGATTTTCTCTCAGGATCAGGCGGGGAAAGGGACTCTCGTCTGCAGCCTTGTAAGAAGAATCCCAGAAAAGCTTCGTGATGGGATCGATCTCACCCGACATGAGCTGAGCAAAAAGGCCCGACAGGGCAAATCCGGCTATCGCAAGGGCTAAAAACTTTTTCATTTCTTTACCCCCCTTTCAAGACTGCGTTATGTATTTATAACCCCGCGAGCGTGATTAATCAAGGGGCTCTATTCCCATTAGCCGGAAAAGCGATCCGCCCCTTCAGCTGCATAAACTGAGAAAAGTCAGGTTCAAACCTCCTCCCTTGGCCTGGGCAACATGAGCAGGGTTTCGTTCAGGGCATTTTCCCCGCCAGAACTGGCGGATTTTCTTGAAATGTCGTGAGATATGGATTAAACTCTACACCAAATAGGAGAAGGAAATGAGCGATCTGTCGAGGAGAGACCCAGAGATATTTAAAATCCTTTACGAGGAAACAAAAAGGCAGGCCGATCACCTCGAACTCATTGCCTCTGAGAACTTTGCCTTTGAAGCCGTGCTCGAGGCGATGGGATCGGTTCTCACCAACAAATATGCGGAAGGTTATCCAGGAAAAAGATATTACGGCGGATGCGAGGTAGTCGATAAGGCCGAAGATCTCGCCAGGGAGAGGGCGAAACAGCTTTTCGGAGCGGAACACGCCAACGTCCAGCCCCACTCCGGGACACAGGCCAATATGGCCGTCTATTTCGCAGTCCTGCAGCCCGGCGATACGATTCTCTCGATGGAACTGTCCCACGGGGGCCATCTGTCCCACGGTTCTCCCGTTTCTTTCTCCGGAAAACTTTACAATGTGGTGTTCTACGGCGTCAGAAAGGATGACGAGACCATAGATTTCGACCAGGTGGCAAAGCTCGCCAGAGAGCACAGGCCGAAGCTAATAGTGACAGGATATTCGGCCTATCCCCGGGTCATAGATTTCGCCAAATTCAGGGAGATCGCCGACGAAGTGGGAGCCTACCTCATGGCCGACATCGCCCACATCGCCGGCCTCGTCGCTGCGGGAGTGCACCCAAATCCCGTCCCCCATGCTCACTTCGTGACCTCCACCACTCACAAGACCCTGAGGGGGCCGAGGGGCGGATTTATCCTCACCACCTCCGATCTGGCGAAAATCGTGGACAAGGCCGTTTTCCCGGGAATTCAGGGCGGCCCCCTGATGCACGTCATCGCGGCCAAGGCTGTGGCCTTCAAGCTCGCCATGGGCGAAGATTTCAGGGAATACTCAAGACAGATAGTCCGGAATGCCCGTGCTCTGGGCGAAGCTCTGAGAGAAAAGGGCCTCAGGCTCGTCACCGGGGGCACCGACAACCACCTCCTTCTCGTCGACCTGAGGACCCTCGGGATAACGGGAAAGGCGGCCGAGAATGCCCTGGAGGAGGCGGGCATCACAGTCAACAAAAACACCATACCCTTCGACCCTCAGAAACCATGGATCACAAGCGGGATAAGGATAGGCGTGCCCGCCCTCACAACACGGGGGATGAAGGAGGATGAGATGAAATACATCGGGGAGCTCATTGCCGACGTGCTGAAGGCCCCCGATAACGAGGAGCTTAAGCGAAAGGTGAGGTCAAAAGTAGAAGAGCTGTGCAGGAGTTTCCCCCTGTATAAGGGCAGGTTGAACTACTACGAAAAGGAACTCGGCCTTGCTTAAATTGACTTGTGAAAAGCTTGAATTTATAATCACCAAAAAGGAGGCGGCATGAGGATAACGATTGCCTTTCTTTTGATGTTGGGAAATTTGGGAGCCATGCTTTTCAGCGACATAAATACCTCGCCACGAGCACTGGGAAGATCCGGCGCCTTCGTGGCATCGGCTGAAGGGCTTGAAGCTGTGCATTTTAACCCCGCTGGAATCACAGAAGTCTCGAATTTAGAAGTCCAGACATATTACAAGCACCTCTACTCCGGCCTCTCCGTGGGCCTCCATAACGCCTCCATAGCCGTGGCAAAAAGGTGGAAGAACAACGTGCTCGCGGTGAATTTCCAGGACTTCGGCGCGAGCCTCAAGGGAGAATACGAGGGCAGATACGCCGAGGACGTCCTGACCCTGACCTACGGATACAGCCTCTCGAAATACCTCAGATTCGGCACAAATTTCAGCTTTTATCACCTTCAGGAGCCCCGCTTCGGCGGCGCCAGCTCCTTCGGGGTTGACCTGGGGATAATAACCTCGATATACAAAAGCTGGCAGATGGGCGTGTTCGTCCAGAACCTCAACGGGCCCTCCATTCAGGGCGAGTATGACAGCTACAGGCTACCGAGATTCATAGCCTTCGGCATGTCCCTCAAACCCATGAGAAACGCGATCACAGAGATAGCGGTCAGGAAGGAGGAGAATTACCCGGCCAGGTTCATGATAGGCCAGGAGCTCAACCTGTTCAAGGGAATGATAGGACTGCGCGGTGGACTGCTCTCCGAGGGAGAGCTGACAAAGTTCAGCTTCGGACTGGATTTCAATAAAGCGCCTCTCAGGATCACCTACGGAATGCAGTACGATCCAGATCTGCCGCTGACCCATATAATCGGGATTTCTTACGGGAGGTAGCCTTGAAACTCGCCATCCTTTTGTTCTTTCTCCTCAACTCGGGAGATAAGCTGGTCGACGTAAACCGGGCTCCCCTCGAGGAGCTTCGGACCCTTCAGGTCCCCGACAGCGTGGCCGAGAACATCTACAATTACAGGCTTGTCCATGGACCCTACAGGAGCGTTTATGAGCTGCTCAGGGTACCGGGAATGACACCGAAGCTCTTCAAAAAGATAAAGGATCAGGTGGAAATAGTCCGCATGCGCGAGGGCAGAGATTTCTCCTTCTACGTCGAGAGGATCCGCGAGAGAGGCGCCTCGGAGGAGAGCCCCAGGGAAAGTTCCTTCGACGAATGGATCGGTCTCCTCGCCCAGCCCATCAACGTGAACAAGGCCACGGTGGACGACCTTTACAAGCTCGACAGGGTCTCCCTGATCGACGCCGCGGCGGTCGTCAAACGTGCAAGGATACTGGGTTTCCGGTATTCAAGGGATCTGAGAGGCACTCCGGGACTTTCCTACTATGGTTACAGGAACATGCGGAACTTCGTGACCTACAGGGACCTCGAGCCCGAGCCCGTAAGGGGATGGATAAGCCTTGAATCCGATTATTACAACACCCTCTTCACCGAGGGAAGCGATCTGACGGAGAGGATAGACGATCTGGAACAGGGTGCTGATACATCTCTCTATGCCGACCTCCTTCAGGCCGGCTGGGATTCATCCCAGGTGGAAAATCTGATCGCGCGGCTCGAGAAAGAGAGGGAAAATATCAATGAGATAAAACCGGGCCCATACTTCAACTTCAAGGGCAGGTTCACTTTCTTCGGCAAATACAGGGCCGGGCTCTCTTACAACATCAGTCCCTATAAGCCCGACCGCGACCTGAAGAAAGTTTATCTCGGCGCCGAAAACCTGGGCTTTATCAGGAGGCTTTACCTCGGAAATTACAGGCTCACGCTGGGCCAGGCTCTGCTTTTCGACAATACCGATGAATCCAGGGACAGGATATTGACGAGGCCCCAGGGGCTTTACCCCGATATCTCCAGGACCGAGAGCTTCGACCTCTTCGGGGCTGCCCTCGAGCTCAAATTAGGTCCTGCCACCCCCCTGTTTTTCTTCTCAAACGCGAAGCGGGATGCCGTGCCCGACAGGGACGGCAATCCCCTCTTCTACTACGTGGGGAGTATCGTCCCCGAGAATTACAGGGACCTTTTCACCGAAAAAATTATCGGGACGAGCCTCCGCTCGGACCTCCCCTCCCCTTTCCCCATCGGGACTCAGGTGGCCTTCAACTATTTCCAGATAAAGTATGACAGTCCCCCGACTGCCCGCTTCGAGGACCTCGACATTCCCTTCGACAAGGACTCCCTGAAGGGCGACCCTGCCTTCAGCTGGATAACGGGAGAGACAAAAAAGTTCTTCGGGATAGAAGCAAGAACGGTCAAATATCCGATCTCACTGGAGCTCGAGGCAGCCAAGGAAAAGGGCGGCGGGAGCGCCTACATCCTTAAAGGAAGGTACCAGGAAAACTTCTTCTACTTCAATTTCCTCTTCAGGCACTACGACGTGAACTACACCAACCCTTACATGAGGCCCTTTCAGGAAGACTCCCGTCTCGAGGATACCCCCATGGAAAAACCTTACAGGCTCATCGATCCCCTCGCCTCCGAGCTCTCGGAACTGCCCATACCCAAGCCAGAGACCGGATTTTATCTGGAGACCCGCTATCAGTTCACCCGAAGGCTCCTCATCCCCAGGGCTTACATAGACGTGTGGAAGGATAATACCGACGGCCTCTGGAACTACAGGATACAGGGATCCATCGAATTCAGGCCTGTCTATCCGGTGAGGCTTAGAGTCCGTCAGAAATGGCAGAGGAGAAGAAATTTAAGGGAGCTTTCCATAACCGAATCCTTCACCCGGGAGACCACGGGAAGGATCTACGCCCTGCTCACCGATTACGATTACATCGGGCTGGAAGCCAGATACGGCAGGGTCCAGTTAAAGAGCAGGCTGAGCTATCCGGAGGAAGAGATAGACGGGGGCTTCGTGGCCATCACCTTCGATCACAACCTGAGCAGGAAGAGCGAGATAAAGGGCGGCGCCATCGTCTGGAGAACCGGCGGCATGTCGCAGTGGGCCTTCGAGGACGTCGGCATAGACTTCCTCTACGGAAACGGCACCAAGTACTACATCTCTTTCCTCGAGAGACCCGCGAGAAACCTCTCTCTGAAGCTGAAGTTCCGCTTCAAGGATTCCCTGTTTCCCCATACAGGCCTCCTGGGAAGGGACATATATACGAGCGAAGGCAAGCCGATATATTATTTCACCGAGGAGGAATCTCAGTACTCCGTGCACTTTAATCTCGACTATACTTTCTGAGCATGCCGGGTCCCGGAAAGGTTTCCGTTGGGATAGACGTCGTGGACCTGGATCGCTTTGAGGATCTCCTCAAGAGACACGGAGAGAGGGCGAAAAATCGATTCTTCACCCCGTACGAGAGAAATTACTGCGAGGGCTGGAAGGGCGGCGAATTTGCCTGCTTCGCAGGCAAATTCGCCGCCAAAGAAGCCTTTCTCAAGGCTCTGGGAACGGGGCTGGCCTACGGCATCCGATGGAAAGACATAGAGGTGAGGAACGACAAAAGGGGCACCCCTTACCTCGAGCTCTCGGGGAAAGCCTCCGCTCTCCTCGGAGGAAGAAAGGTCGCCGTGAGCATAAGCCATTCAAAATCCACTGCCGTCGCGGTTTCCATGATCTTCCCGTCGCATTGACAGGACGGCCCGTTGTTTTTATTTAAAAACTGATCTTTGCAAAACAGGAGGTGTCATGAAATCTCTCCTTAAAGTCGCGATCTTTTCATTTCCCCTTATTTTATGGGGAGCTTCCATCCGTCAGACCATCGAGGTAAATCCAGGAGAAATTACTTTCCAGACAGCCAGGGGTTACGACGTGATCACCGTGCCGGGCTGTGATTATATATCGACACCGGGACATCCCCACCTTCCCGTAAAATCCGTCTATGTGCTCCTGCCGGCGGACGCTGAGCTGGCGGACTTCAGAATCACTGGAATGAAAACGGAGAAAATCGACGGCAGGTTCCATATTTATCCAGCTCAGCATCAGATTCCCCTGTTGAAAGGGCTCACCAGGGATTTCACTCCTCCCGATGAAGCGATTTACACATCGGAAAACCCATATCCCGCCGTTCCACTGGAATTCGTCAAAACCGGCAACCTGGGTGGATACCGGGTGGCGGCCTTCAGGTTTTACCCTCTCTATTACATACCGAAAAAGGGAGAACTCTATCTCTGCCGGGAACTCGATTTCGAGGTAGACTTCAAAGCCGGTCACGGAGCCAAAGCTGTAAGAAGGTCCGAGACCGCCGAAAGGATTTACAGAAGCCTCATTTCGCATCTCGTCGTAAACCCGGAGGATATCGAGAGGTTCGCCCCGAAGATAAGGGATATAGGCCAGCTGGAATACCTCATAATAACGGACGAGGCTTATCGGGATGCCTTCGAACCTCTGATTGCATGGAAAACCCGCAAGGGATTCATGGGAGCCATAAGGACGGTGTCGTGGATCGATTCCCACTATTCGGGTTACGACCTCGCCGAAAAAATCAGGAACTACCTGAAAATAGCCCATGCCGATTCGGGCGTGACCTGGGTCCTGATAGGCGGAGATACCGATATAGTTCCAGCCCGGAAGGCCTACGTGTATGCTGAGGGTTACACCGATTATGCCCCTTCGGACCTCTATTACTCGGACCTCGACGGGACCTGGGATGCCGACGGCGATCACATATACGGTGAGGTCGCCGACAGCCTGGACCTGTTTCCCGACGTCTATGTCGGCAGGGCTCCCGTCAACTCGCTCTCGGAAGCACAGACTTTCGTCAGTAAAGTGCTGAATTACGAGAAAAATCCCCCTCTCGACTACGAAACCGACATGCTATTCATGGCGGAAGAGCTCTGGACCGGCTGTTCGGGCCACGTTTCCAAGGAGATAATCGACACGAATTACGTTCCCGACTACTTCGACATAACCAAGCTTTACGAGGTCAACGGCAATCTCAATCACGCAAACGCGATCAGCGAATTGAACGAAGGAAAGGCCTACATCAATCACTCGGGTCACGCCAACTACAATGTCCTGAGTATAGCGCAATCCACGCTCACGCCCGCTGATTTCGACGGCCTCGTGAACGATGCGAGGCAGGGCCTTTTTTACAGCATTGGATGCTGGTCCGCCGCCCTCGACCGCGACTGCATAGCTGAACACTTCGTGAACAACCCCGATGGGGGCGGCATCGCCTATGTGGGCAATTCTCGTTACGGCTTTGGCGACCCCGACAATCCCGGCCAGGGCACATCGGAGCTCTACGACCAGACCTTCTTCAAGGCCCTTTTCGATGACGGAGAATACAGAGCAGGTGTAACTCACGTCGCATCAAAACTCTATTACAGAACAGGAGCGATGGTCGACGGCGAGACCAGATGGTGCTACCTGGACCTCAACCTCCTCGGCGACCCCGAACTCCCCCTCTGGACTAACGCACCATCGACCATGCTGGTCAACCTGCCCTCAACCCTTTACATAGGGCAGAACAGTCTGGTCGTTACAGTCTCTCAGGGAGCTCAGCCCATCGAGAATGCCCTTGTCTGTGCATACAAGGAGGGGGAGGTCCACGAGACCGGCTATACCAACTCCGGAGGCCAGGTCATACTGCAGGTGGACCCCGCGAGTCTCGGCTACATGAAAGTGACGGTCACGGCGCGGGATTTTCTGCCTTTCGAGGACAGCATACAGGTCATTCCCCCTGAGGGACCCTACGTGACACACATAGCCCACACGCTGGATGACGACGACATACCGCCCTCTTCTGGAGATGGCGACGGCAGCGCCAATCCCGGCGAGAGGATTGAGATCACAATCGCCGTCAAGAACTTCGGAATGGAAGACGCCTGCGGCGTTTCGGGGACCCTTTCCCTCTCGAATCCCTTCGCCGCCCTTATAGATTCGGACGTCACCTTCGGGGATATTCCCTCGGGCGACACAGCCCTCTCCCAGGAACCCTGCGTCCTTCAGATCCAAGGCAACTGCCCGGATAACGAGGTCATAACTCTCTCCCTGGTTCTCGAGGACACTCTGGGGAATTCCTGGGAGTCCTA
>DRBW01000183.1 GCA_011042705.1 Caldifarciminota bacterium | reverse complement strand
TAACGCACCTGTTTCAGCGGGAAGAATCCGGTCGGAAGGCCATCCTGCAGGATTTCTATTCTCTTCACACCCCTGGAAATCGAGCTTTTTATCAGTCCGTTCATGAGCAGCGTCAGGGGAGATATCTCTCTCGCCTGAGGGTCCTCCGCGCCCGTGAAGACGAAGGTATTTCCACGGAATTCGAGAGCCAGGATAGCTCCGACGTTCCATCCGTCGGCATTCAGTATATGGAGCGCAGCCCAGGATTGCTGGGAGAAAACCAGGAAAATCTCGCGCAGGAAAGCCTCATAGCCCGGAGAAAGACTATTTCCCGTCTCCTCCATCTGAAGGCGGTAGAGCCTCATGAACACGTCGAGGCCCCTGTTTACTTCTTCCGGAGAGCGCAGCTCGATCTCGCGGATATCGGCAATTCTCCTGGCCCTTTTCTCCATCTTCTGGAGGTGTGTTCTCTCTCGTTTCTTCAGGGAGAACAGGAAGTCCTCGTAATTGTCGGGAAGATCCATGTAGTAAAGCCTGCCTGCCTCGATTTTTTCGCTCTCGATCCCTCTCTCGTCCAGGAGCTTCTGAAGCGACCAGAGGCTCGGGGAGTCCTCCCTGATGTACGGAAATCTAAGGGACAGCCTGGCCCCGGGATGTTCCCTTTCCACTAATTCAAGCGAACCTTTCAGGACGTCGGAGCGGAAGCGCTGGTCGATCGGGAAATCCAGATAAAGGCAGATGTCCTCAGGGACGGCGTGCTCAATTTCCACGTGATCGTTCACCTTTCTCAGGGCCCAGGGCACAACGCCGAGGAAACGGCCTGAGGTGTCCCTGACGATCACCAGGAAAAGTTCACGATCGCTGGAGAAGAACTCGTAGGAGATTCCCACCCAGTGAGGAGTCAGAAAGGGATTTGTGCCGGGGATTTCGTTCAGGAAGGACGTCCACTCGTCCTTCAGGCTCCAGAAAGAGGAGGGATCCTTTTCGATGTAGAGCCTGAAATCAGCCATCCGTTATCAATATAACTTTTTCCACAAAGACAGTCAAGTTTTCCGCTTCTAACAGCCTGGGGCAGAGAGAAATAGAGAATTTCATATTTGGCCTCAGAAGGCCTCTCTGAGGACTTCGAGGGCTTCGGTCCCATCGCCGCCGCCCCATCGGTAGAGTTCCTCCACATCGGACGCCATGATTTCCAGATCCTCTTCTCTCACGCCGAAATCACGCAGACGACCGGTCAGTCCCGAAGAATTGAGCCACTCTTCCAGTTTTTCGACAAAGAAGTCGGCATCGGCCCTGCCGAATATGGCGTCGGAGAGATCTTCCAGCCTCCGTCGGAAAGAATCAATATTGCGCCTCAGCCAGGGGATCAGGAGGAGAGAGAGGCCCCTCGCGTGTGGAATTGAGTCGTAATGTCCTGAAAGGACGTGTTCGATCCAGTGGAGGCGAAGACCCCCTTCTCTCATTGCCCGTGGAAAGGGAGAAAGCGCCAGGCTGGCCGCATAGGAAAGTTGTGTTCTGGCATATATGTCGTCGGGCTTTTTGACGGCGACGGCCGAGTAGATCAGGGCTGTCTCGATAAGAGAGGTGGCGATCCGATCGGATAGGAACTGGGGCTCACGGGAGGTCAGGTAAGGCTCTATAACGTGGCAGAGAGTGTCCACAGCGCCCAGGGCAGTGAGCTCCGGCGACAGGGACAGGGTGAGTTCCGGATCCACTATGGAAAGGGTTGGCAAGAGGGGAGGCCCGAATACTGGCATTTTTTGCTTCTTTTCGGGGTTGCTGACCACGAGGGAACTGTTGGATTCGGAGCTCGTCGCAGCGGTGGTTGGGACGAGGATTATCTTCAGAGCTTTCTCGGGCTTTCTCGACCTGTCCGGTCCGTAATACACGTAATCCCAGATACTGCCGCCCTGAGCTGCGACCAGGGCGATTCCCTTGGAGGCGTCCATAACGCTGCCCCCGCCGATGCCGATTATCAGGTCGCAGCCCCTGTCACGAGCCTCTCTTCCCCCTCTGTCTATGAAATCGTACTTGGGATTCGGCTCGGTGCCCTCGAAAAGGTGGACCTCAAGGCCATTTTCCTTCAGGTCTGAGACGATCTTTTCGAGAAGCCCTGACTCCCGTAGCCATTTCTTGCCGGCAACGAGCAGAGCCCGCCGCCCTGTTCTCGCGGCTTCGGCGCCGAGCCTGCTCAGGGAGCCCGGCCCCATGATCATACGTGGAAACTTTATTTCAGTGATCTTCATTTCAGGTAGATAAATTTGCCGGTAAAGGCTTTCCCGCCGAGCAGGATCTCGTACAGGTACATGCCCGACGGCAATTTTTCAGAAGGCCTGAACCTGATGCGTTCCTTTCCCGTGAATTTTCCGGTCCAGAGGAGCGATCCCGACGTGCTGAATACCTTCAGAAGAGCGTCGCGATGGGAGGAAAGGGGGAGTTCCACGATGAGCTCATTGCCAGCGTTTCTCACCGTCCGCGGCCGCCAGTAGACCGAGAAGGGATCTTCTTTCACCGACGTGACGATGTACTGGCAGAGCACCTTATGATGGGGATCCATCTTCAGGCTGTCGGGCGAGAAGGGAACCTCGACCGTGAATTCCTGATAGTCCAGGCTGTCCCAGAGGGTGAAGAGGAATTCCTGATCCCCCGACTTGGCCAGGAATTCGATCGGCATCTTATAGGTGGGCACGCCGTAGTTGTGGCTCTGAGCCTGTTCTATCTGAATCGAAAGGGTGCAGGGGGCGACTCCTTCCTTAAACCAGTAGACCCTGTAAAATGGATGTCCGGGATGGTAGAGCCACTCATCGAAGAACCAGTCCAGGTCAGACCCCGAGATGCTTTCGGCCAGAGAAGTGAAATCCGCCGTCTCTGCGTTCCCATATCTGAAGCTGTCGGCATAGGTCCTGAGGAGCCCGAAAAAGGTGCTGTCTCCGATGATCATGCGGAGCATGTGAAGGACACAGGCACCTTTTTCATAGGTCGTCGCATTCCATAGATCGGGCGGGTCGTAGATCGGTATGGGGTAGCCCATGGGGTCGTTTTCGTGAGAAAGGTAATAATACATGAGTTCCACGATGTAGTTCTCGTAAGGCACCCCTCCGGACCAGTGATCCATGTACAGCGCCTCACAGTACGTGGCGAAGCCTTCATTTAGCCAGACGTCCTTCCAGTGGGCGGGAGAGATCATGTCCCCCCACCACTGATGTGAGGCTTCGTGGGCCACGGTGGCCTCGTAATGGTGGTTTCCCGGAGTGGTTATCGCCCAGAAGGTGTTGGTCTGGTTCTCCATCGCCCATCCCATGTGGGGGAGCTTCGCCATCCCGTATTTTTCCCCGATAAAGGGGTAAGTACCGAATAGGTCGGAGAAGAAGGACAGTATTTCCGGAAGGTTGCTCCAGTCTTCGGCAGCGAGGGCCGAGTCCGAATGAGGAACGTAATTCAGAATGGGCATTGTGTAACCCTGATAGTCGAGGGTGTCGTGGATCACCGCGTAATCGGCGGCAGCGAAGGATATGAGGTAGGTTGCTATGGGATAATTCTCCATCCAATCAAAGGTCCATTCCTGTCCGCTCGTGTCGCAGGAGACGAGGGACCCGTTGGCGACGGCCCGCATTCCCTGGGGAAGGTGCAGTATTATCTCGGAGAGGGCCTTGTCATAGGGCTCGTCATAACAGGGGAACCAGTGCCTCGCTCCGGTCGGTTTCCAGGAGGGCGGAGGGATGTTCATCACATAGGTTATGGAGCCGAAGAAGAGGCCCGTAGAAGGTGATCCGTGATAGACTATTTTCACCTCCACTGTATCGTCTATGGGGGAAGGGAAATAGATCCAGAGCTTTCGCTGATCACCCGTGTCCCTGAGCGTGTATTGCAATGGGACATCTCCGAAGAGGACGGAATCGACGGTGAGATCGGCGAAATTGAGGTAAAGGGAATCCATCGATTCCATCGGCAGAAGCTTGACTATCGTGATTCCCTTTTCGATCTGCTCCCCATCGATATCGAGATAGAGCTCGAGGGAGTACTTAAGTGCGTCGTATTTGTGGACCGTGTCGAACTCGGGGGGCGGGGGAGTGCGGGCGAGTTTGCCGGGATAGCACTCCCTCGGCGAAAACAGCAGAACTGCCATGAGGAAGAGGTTCATTTCTGGCCTCCCTTTTCCAGCTTTTCGAGCCTGTCATAGAGGCCCGCGATCAGTTCTCCGAGAAGCCCCATCGTGAAGAGTATCAGCCCCGCCAGGACGAAAAGTATGACGAGATATAGAAGCGGTCTATAGCCGACGCCCTTTATGTAGCGCAGATAAAAGGCGACTACGCCGACTAAGAACCCGAGGAACAGAGATATGAGGCCCAGGCTCCCGAAGAAGAGCATTGGTTTCCTCATGAAAGTCAGCTGAAATTTGACAGCGACGAGATCGAAAAAACCGATGAAAATCCGAAGGGGGTTTGAATACTTGCTCTTTCCGTATTTGCGGGGCAATAACTTCACGTCAGCTTCGCCGATCCTGTAGCCCATATCGTGGGCGAGGGGAATTATATAGCGGTGCCAGTCTTTCCTCATGGGTATTTTGAGGAGGATCTCCCGCCTGAGGGCTTTCATCGCGTTCATATCGTGGACTGGTATCTTGAAGAGCCAGCGGGAGAGGGCGTTGTAGACGGATGAGACGAATTTCTTCTCGTATTTACCCCTTTTGCGGCCCGCGACGATGTCGAGGTTTTCCCTCTCCAGGAGCTCTACGAGTCTCTGTGCGTCAGCAAGGGTGAATTGCATGTCGGCGTCGTAAATGACCACTATGTCTCCCGAGGCTGCTCGGGCTCCTGTGAGAAGAGCCTCCGACTTGCCGTAATTCCTCTTGTGGCGGAGAAGCTTTAAAAAGGGATATCGTTTTTTCAGCTTTTCCGCCACCTCATAGGTGCCGTCGGTGGAGCCGTCGTCAACCAGTACCAGCTCCCAGTCGAGGTTCCGCTCCCTGATAAATCTCGCGAAGCTGCGGAGCAGGGGCTCGACGTTCTCCCTCTCGTTGTAGGCGGGCACAAGAAGGGATACCTTCATGCCTCTTAGATTTTAAGCTCCTCGGGCCTTAGCGTCAAATTTTTCCCATGTTTATCCCAGGGTCTCCCGCAGGGCCTTCGCCAGTCGTTTTATGCCCTCGTCGATCTTCTCTTCGCCGTAGTAAGGGAAGTTCAACCGCATGGCCGGGGGATAATCCCTTTCGATCTCGGGGAGGTAGAAATCGCTCGACGGGACGAATCCTACCTTGTTCTCCAGTGCCTTATCGAGCAGTGCCCTTATGTCGGTCCCCCCTGGAAGGGTTACCCAGATGAAGGTTCCGCCCTTCGGTTCTGTCCAGGTCACCTCCTCCGGGAAATGTTCTTTAAGGGCTTTCAGAACCGCGCGCAGCCTTGAGGTGTGGATTTTCCTGATTCTCTCCATCTGTTCTTCCCACAGACCCTTTTCGAGGAAGTAGGAGATCATGAGCTGGTTGAGGAGGGGAGTGGAGAAGTCTGCCCCCTGTTTTATGGAGACCATTTTCTCCGCCAGCTCCCGGGGCGCCACCACGTAACCCACCCGCAATCCCGTCGAGATCGTTTTCGAGAAGCTGTTGACGTGGATGACGATGTCACCGCCGAGCTCTTTCAAGGAGGGGAGCCTTTCGCCCTCATATCTCATGTACCGGTAGGGAGTGTCCTCGAGGATAAAGATACCTTTCTCGAGGGCGAACTCTACCAGTTTTTTCCTCCTCTCGAGGCTCATGGTTATTCCACTGGGGTTCTGAAAGTCGGGGATGGTGTAGATGAATTTCGGTTTTTTGTCCAGGGAGTTTACTTTCTCCACGAGCTCATCGACGATCATTCCCTCTTCGTCCATCGAAACGGGTATTATCTTCCTCACGTGCATCCTGAAAGTCTGGAGATTGATCGGGTATACGGGAAATTCTGATACGATTATGTCCTCAGGGTCACAGAGCGCGAGGGTCGCGAGGAAGGTTCCCTGTATCGCCCCTGTAGTGACGACTATCTCGTCTTCCTGCGTCCTGATGTTGTCCTTTGAGAGAAAATCCACCAGAGTCTTCTGTATGTTGCCTTTTGTGTCGGAATATTGGAGTGCTCTCAAACCCTCCCTCTCGAGGATCTCGTCGGCTATCTTTTTCAGGGTTTCCACGGGGACAGTCTCTGGCGCCGGTATTCCTATGGCGAAGGATATGAAATCGGGGATCTTCGAGGATCGGGCGAGAATTTTTATGATCTCGGTCTGGCGGGCTCTTCTCGCCATCTCGGAAAAGGATATCTCCATCTCTTTCATCCTCCCTCAGGGCTGAGGTATGGCCAGGTCTTCTGGCCCCTGCTCCGATAGTTTCAGCTCCGGATTGTTTTCCTCTATGATCTCCTTGATGATCTGGGCGTATTTGACCTTTTCGCGGGCGAGGAAAGCGAGGGAGTCAGGAGACACCCATGGCTTGTAAAGTCCCATTGAAGCACCTGGCTCAAGCTTGAAATAGCAGGGGGCAGCGACTCTCGCGAGTTCGGGCGCTTCCCAGAAGCGGTTAAAGCCTCCCCAGGAATCGAACAGGAAGATGTGCACGTCCATCGGTATGTCGATGGCCTGTCTGATGGCGGCGAACATCTCGATGGAGAGATCGCCCAGGGGATTAATTGTGTTCGCGCCAAGACCTTCTACCACTTTGGCGCCAAAGGGGTTGCCGTGTCCGGCAAATATGGAAACCTTGAAAACCGTTTCCTTCGGTATTATGCCGTCCTCCCTCATCCTGGAGAGGAGCCACAGGACGCCTTCATCCCAGACGAGAAAGCCTCGAAATCCTATATCGATCGCCCGCATCACGTCGCCTATATAGCGGACCACATTATCGACCCCCCGGAGCCGGAGGCCGCAGAGAGCGCCTTCCGGTGTTGCCACCTGTCTGCCCGTATCCCAGGAGGACCTTGGCCCGGGGGTCAGTATTACCTCGACCCGGGCATCGTGAGCCATTTTAGCGAAGCTTTTGAGCTCCTCTTTGTCCAGCAGCGTTGAACCCATCACGGTGCTGATTAGCCTGTGAATCGGAACTCCCCTTTTCTCGCGCTCGTCGAGGAGGGCGTCGAGGACCTCAGGCCTCTCGACGCCAGAGACCTCCATCCTGTAGTGGGCTCCATCGGGAAACCTCTTCTCGGAGCTCGGCGCCGGTTTGGGGTTCTCGCCCGGCAGTCCATATTTTTCTATAATTTTTTTGATTTCTGACAGCTTCATAGTGCCTCCTTTTTGTTTTTTAAAGAGCACACTCATTCTACCTTTATGAGATCAGTTCCTGGATAATAATGGGCGAGGATCTCGCGGTAGTTGTAGCCCATCCTCGCCATGCCGATGGCTCCTATCTGGCACATACCCACGCCGTGTCCGAAGCCACCTCCTCTGAACTCAAAGGCATCGGGCAAACCGTCCTTTTCTCCCAGTTTCACGACGTAAAACAGGGAGGAGTAAAGGTGACTCTCGGAGAGGGCATTTCTTATACGGAGCTCTCCTCTGATTATGAGCTCTCTCTCTTTTCCTATGAGCTTTATCTCGATTATCCTTCCGGAAGCTCCTCTCCTGACTGGAATGATATCGATGAGTTCCAGGGATGTCCCCGTCTTTTCCTTCACGATAGATTCGAGTTTCTTCCTGTCCACCTTGATTTTCCATCTGAACAACTCGTGATCGGAACAAAAGGAAGGGGGAGGATCGTCTATGAAGTTCCTCACTTCCTCCTCGGTGCGCAGAAGGAGACCGTTGGAATCGCTGTCCCTGTGGGAAATCAGGTAGTCAATGCTCTTGCCGCCCCATACCTGTTCGAAATTTTCCGTTACGCCTCCACATACTTTTGCGAAGCGGGTATCGCAGATCTTGCCTTCGAAAACCAGTATCTCACCTGAGGTTTCCTCGACGGCTCTGGAGCTCATCTCGTTTTCCCCCTTAACTCCGAGATAGACCTGGCAGTGATCGGTGGCACAGATATCAAAAGGGTCGTAATAGTGGTGTCTTTTAAGGGTTGAGAGCAGGGTATTCCTTGCGGCGATGGCCTGAGCCTTCAACGCTTCGAGGGGCGCCTCGCCCATTTCCGATGAGACGACGCTCTTGAGGTAATCTTCGAGGGAGACCCTGTTCACAAGATAAAGGCCTCCGCCGGGGGTACCCAGGACCTCGAAACTCCCCCTGTAGTGGAGATTCTCCCTGTGCTCCCAGTGAAAGCCCTCTCCCACCGGCAAATCTAAAACAAGTGTTTTATCTCCCGATGGAATTATATCGAGAGGCAGTTCAGCTTCCAATTCGCCCTTTTCGGTGATGACTTTGACTTTGTCGGGGCAATTTCCCCTGAGCTCGCTCTTTATCCAGGGCCTTTCGCCCTTCTCCTCCAGGTGCCTCGCGAAGCTCAGGGCTTCCTCTTCTCCGTCAAATTCGCCGGCAAAAGCCCAGAACCCGGCGTTGTGATAACCCCAGTGGACATAGGGCTCTATCCCCCTGCCTACCTCCACAGCTCCCCGTATCGGCGATTCGTCGGATTTGAGGGCGGTATCGAGGGCATCTTCCAGCCTTTCGAAATCGTCGGTAAAGACCCGATAGAGGCGTTTTACGGGAAAGGTTTCATCTGTATGGATTTCCAGCTCTTTACAGCTGAAAGATAGGCCGTGGCCCTTCACGTGGAGTCCTTCTGGAGATCTGAGTTTTATGGTCGGGACGCCCGAAAGAAGGCCTACTTTTATCTTCGAAGTTTCCATGGTCTCAGTGGGAGCCGATCCGTGAAAATCGGGGTCGCAGCCTCTTATAGGTGGATTTGAGCCCTTCCGGTATCACCTTGACGTCGGCTATAACCGGCATGAAGTTCGTGTCGCCGTTCCACCGGGGCACTATGTGAAGGTGAACGTGTCCCTCATAGCCCGCACCTGCGACGCGGCCGATGTTAATTCCGAGGTTAAATCCATCGGGTTCCATTGTCTCTCTGAGGATGGCGAGGCTCTTCTGAGCCAGAGTGAACATCTCCAGGATCTCTTCTTCGGACAGTTCCTCCAGTGTGGCTTTATGGGAGTAAGGAGCGATCATTATATGTCCGGTGTTGTAGGGGAAAAGGTTCATGATAATGAAGCAGGTTTTTCCCCTGTAAAGTATCAGGTTTTCTTCGTCTCTGTTTTCACGGGGTTTGTTGCAGAAAATGCAGCCCTCTTCCTCGGAGTCCACGTGCAATATATATTCAATTCTCCAGGGAGCCCATAGCTTTTTCATTTAGGTGATTTTAAAAGAAAGGAAAAGAGAGGTCAAGGATTCTGGAGTTCCCATCGTCCATGAAATAACGGGCTTATATCCTTCAGGGTTGAATTTGTCGCCGTTATCGCTTATTTCGTAGACTGTATGAATGAAAGGCCGCTTTCGAAGGTTATAGAGAATGTCTCCACGGTGGTCAAAGGCGAGGAGAAAATCCTGAAGCTGGCGGTGACTGCCCTTCTCGCCAGAGGCCATCTCCTTCTGGAAGGAGTTCCCGGGGTTGGAAAGACCACGCTGGCTCTCGCCCTTGCAAAGAGCCTCGGCCTGTCCTTCCAGCGCACTCAGTTCACTTCGGATCTCCTTCCCGCTGATATACTGGGGTTTTCGATCTACGACCCGAAGACAGGGGAGTTCACTTTCAAGCCCGGGCCCGTTTTCAACAACATCGTCCTCGCCGATGAGATAAACAGGGCAACCCCCAGGACCCAGAGCGCTCTTCTGGAAGCCATGGGAGAGGGACAGGTAACGATAGAGGGCAGGACTTTCCGACTTCCGCAGCCATTTCTGGTCATCGCCACCCAGAATCCCCTGGACCTCTATGGCACATTTCCCCTTCCCGATTCTCAGCTTGACCGTTTCCTGTTGAAGATAGTCATAAGCTATCCTCCCAGGGAGGCCGAAGCCCAGGTCTTGAAAGATGGCTCTCTCAGAGAGAAGGCTCACAGGCTTCAGCCCGTTTCCTCTCCCGACGAGATCGAGAAGATGCAGCTGGAGGTCGAGAAGGTCTGGGCTGAGGATGTCATCATCCATTACATCCTGGACATCGCCGAGGCTACCCGCCGGGACCCCCGTTTCAGCCTGGGCCTGAGCACCAGGGGAGCGCTTCACCTCCTCAAAGCGGCCAAAGCGTGGGCCTACATAGAAGGAAGAGATTACGTGGTTCCCGATGACATAAAGGAAGTGGCGCCTTATGTTGTCGCTCACAGGATCAGGCTCTCCGCCGAGGGGCTCGACCCCGTGGGGGTTGTCCTCGAGATCCTGGAGCGGACAGAGATTCCCCTTTGAGCCATGAAAAAGGATATCCGCATCACCCTGACGGGTTGGGTTTTCCTTTTTTTCCTTTTCGTCACCTTTCTCATCGCCCTCAACACCGGGAAGGGCCAGGTTTACATTCTTCTTGCGTCGTTGCTGTCGGTTTTCCTGGTTTCGAGCATTCTGTCCTGGAAGGGGCTGGGAAGGCTGAAGGCCGATCTCATTCCGCCTCCTGAGGTTTACAGGAACAGACCGGCGGAGTTCACGGTAAGTTTCAGGGAGATTCCCGATTCCCTTGTGAGAAACCTGTCCATACTCGTGGAACTGGATGACAAGGTCAAGAACTGCGATTTTTTCGACCTCTCCTCCGACCGTTCTCTGCGCCTCTCCTTCCTCTTCGAGAGGCGAGGGGAAATAAAGAAAAAGAGAATAAGGGTGAAAAGCCGATATCCCTTCGGCCTTGTGGAACGCACCGGGGTTTACGAGTTCGATGGGGAGGTTCTGGTCTTTCCGGCTGTCCGGCGAGTGGACGTATTCCCGGG
>DRBW01000228.1 GCA_011042705.1 Caldifarciminota bacterium | reverse complement strand
GTAGAATATGTTGAAGGGGCTGTAAAATCCCATCTCTCCGAACCCGGATGTCTCGAAGATCCTTTTACCCTCCGTGAAGAAGGGCCTCATCTCTGTGAGGTAAGTCTCGTATCTCGAGAGGTTAACCTCATAGGGATCTGCTTCAATCTGGGCGAAATCGGGGTTTATTGTCGCCTGAATAGTGAGCTGAGGCGTCGGGTCCCATCTCAGGTCGAGCCCGAAATCGGGTTTGATATCTGCCTTTTCGCCTTCTATCTTTTCGCTTCTCATCATTGAGACAGGATAGATCTCCAGGTATTTCCCGCTCGCCGGGGGGCTGATTCCCCTCAGTTCCCCGAATCTGGAAACCCGTAGACCCTCAGACTTTTTCATAGGGATCCAGTAGTCGGTTTCGTTCAAAGAGCGGATTTCCCTCATGAAGTTAACTCCCCAGACCGAACTGTTCCTGGAATAGCGGAGGGATTTGAAGGGTATTCTGATTTCCACCACATATCCTCCTGGAATCTCGCCGGAAGCGGCTTCCCAGATCCCCTCGTAGGACCAGTCCTCCTCCCGGCCGTCATCACTGATGTAGAAATCTCCAAGGACGCCGGCCCTGTTGACCTCAAATCCGTATGCGGTGCGGCCATTGTGAAAGGTGTCAAGAAAAATCCCGACGCAATCGCCTCCGCATTCGTCTTTCTGAGTTATTCTTATGTCAGCTTTCGACTTCTGGAAACATCTGAAAGCCACGTAGAGGTTTTCCCTGTCCTGAAGGATATACACCTCGGTGGATTCGCTCGGGTTTTCCCCTTCGTCGGGAAAGAACTGCACGAAATCAGCCACCGGTTCGGCCTCGAACCACTGGTTTTCAAGAACTCCATCTATTACCGGAGCCCTGTCGACAGTCCTGACGGCCAACGTCTTTGTCGTCGCTATCAACAGGTACAGGAGTTCCGTCATCATATTAGTTACTTCCTTCGATTCTGAAGTCCACCAGGTTCAAAGCTCCTTCGATCTCAATAGTTACTCTGTGCTTTGCCTTGTCATAATTCAGTGTCCTGTAGCCGTCGTCGGTTTTCTCGACGCCTTCCATGTCCTTCGATGACAGTATTCCCTTCATCTTTATGTAAACTCCAAGGTCTTTCGGAGCGACTATCTCGATTGTAGCAAGGGCACTGGAAATGTCAATCTCGGCGTCGTTTTTCCATTTACCGCTCAGATCGAGGTAGAGCCTGGAAAGCCCGTGTTCTAAGTTTAACTTCTTAAAATGCGCGTTTCCAACGTGAAGGAGTTTGAGGGTGGCGAGTCCGTGGTCGACCTCAAATTCCCGGAGTTCGTCTTTGTTAGGAGAAGAAAAATCGATCGCCGTTTTCCCGGTTCCAAAATAGCATTTAAAGCCTCGCAGCTTTAACCCTCCGAGATCCAGGGTAGCTTTTGCAAGTCCATGGTTGAGTTCGAGATCCACCGGGACGTCGGTCGGAAGTTTTATCTCGGCGTCAACACTTTTATCGGTTAGTTTCTCAAGATTTTCTATCTTTATTCCCTTCCTGAGTTTCCCCTCGACTGTTATCCTGCAGGGGTTCCCCTCAACTGGAACTGCTCTGAAGTAGTCCAGGATCCCCTCGGGATACCGGGCACTGACCTCAAGCTTCCTATGCCCGCCTGGTAGAACTTTGACTTTCGCCGCCCCGAGGGATATTTCGATCTCGTATTCCTCGCAGCCCTTTAATTTGAGGGATCTCTCGAAAGTGAGGATGTCCCCCAAAGTCAGAACCGCCAATAATAGAATCATGTTCATTTCAACACCTCCCTTTTTATCCGGTTAACCGATCCCCTGAAGAGGATATTTCCGAGAAAGCGACCTCTTTCAGGATTTCCAGGTCCAATATTCAAGAAGCCGCTTTTCTGAAGCCGGATCCAGCTATTTTCTTTCGTCCTGATCGTCACGGAGCCGAGGGTGGAAAAAAGTCTGATGGGTGATTTAAGCCTGTCGAGAAGGCAAAGAATGATTCTGGAAGCACCGCAGTCCACCCTGAAGTTACTGAACTCGACCTCGCCCGGATTTATTATCTCTATTGTGGAAAGGGTACCTGTTAACGTGAAATCGCCCCCCTTCCTTCCCTTTCTCTTAAAGAGAAGCTGAACATAGCCTGCTTCTGTGTGCAGATTGAATTTAAGTATGCTGAGGGAGTCGTCGTAGAATATGAAACGGCAACTGTGCAGCGTGAGGTCAAACTCGTATTCCCTTTCACGGGGAAGGTCTATTCTCGCCGCCCGCTTTATAATTCCGATCCGCATTATCGTGTTTTCATCGGAAGACTGGAGGAGGATGTTAAGCGTATCGCCAGAAGAAAAGTTCAGATATGAAAGTCCTCTTATCACAATACTTTCCGAGCTTGTGGGTCTCACGGTCAGATCGATTCCGCTCAGGTCTCCCTCTATTCTGACGAATCTGCCCGACCCGGTTAGTAAAGATGTCAAAAGCAATATCCAGATCATGGTCTTCAGAACCTCTCTGAGAGTCTTATGTATACCTTTATGTCTCCATTTTTCTCCAATTTTCTGACTGCCCTTACCGAGATATCGCTGAAGGGAATCACGCCGAGGCCTACGTCTGCCTTGATGCCGTTTACACCGTCGATTTTCGCGCCATCGAAGAAAAACAGGAAAGAAGGCCACCCTATCTTTATGGAATAGTCCAGGTTAAAGAGTAAGAACCTGCTGGTCTCAAACTCGTTTAATTTGTAGCCGGGCAGCGAACCGATACCTCCAAGGGTAAACAGGAAGGGCCTTTCCAGCGAGTCGGGCGAGAAGCCGCCTATCATCCTGCAGGCGAGGTTTCCCAGGTTTTCGAAGGATTTTTTGAAAGTCAGCTCGTTCCAGAATCTCTTCAGGGCGTAATCATCGTTAGTGCTCACCTCGTTCTGCGCAGCGAACGATAATGGACCATGCCGGGCAAACACGTTGAAAGTGAGAGCCCTGAGAGTTCCCTCTTTGATAGGAGGATTTTCCCTGAAATCCTTGTTCTTTCCGAAAACAGCCCAGTTTACCTTCTTTTTCAGGGACTTCAGGTTGAAAATTTCATATCCCAGCTCCACAGCGAGGTGATCGCTGGGCGAGAAGCCAAGCCTTGCCTCGATGCCACGGCGGTCGTAGTAATCGTAGAAGTCCTCTTTGATAAAGAAGCTCGAGAGGGAGTTTTCGATGTTCAATATTTTCCATGCATCGCGGGTCGCAGTGGTGCTGAAAACGCCGGCGCTGAGATAGAACCCGGGATCGCTGACGAGAAACTTCCTGAAATGCAGGAATCCCTGCCAGGTTTTTCTTCCGAAGGCATAGGAGATGCCGATCTCGGCGAAGTCGCCGTTACTGTTGCCGAAGTGGGGCGCGATCCCCAGGAGAAAGCCGTCGACCCTGTTGTAGGTAACCGGTTTCACGAGAGGCGAGCGTCTCTCGATCCATGAGAGCCTGCCCTTCTTTCCCTCCTCCTCGCCAAGGAGCTTCGTTTTTACTGTTATCTCAACGCATTCGTAGCTCAGAGGAGTGTTTTCAGAAACCTCTACTTTCTGGCCCTCGATCAGCACCGATGCCTTGCCTCCGGTTTCAACCGCGTAGTTGACCCGAGCTGATGCGCGGGGACATTTCCCCATGAGGTTGAGCTTAATATCACCCATGGCAGAGGTAGCCTCGAGATCTGCCGGGACGAGCCCCTTCAGTTTTATGTCCCCCGAGACCGTGGTTGCCCTGTAGAGGGCGCTCTGCCAGGAGGATGCATCGCCCTGGATTTCTCCCTCGATACTTATATCGCCGGAAATAGTCGTGAAAGCGATGGCTGCGGGGAAGACGGTTTTCAGCCTTATGTCGCCGGAGACCGATTTCACCATGACCCTGGAGGGCCAGTTTTGCGTTGACTTCGCCCAAATTTTGATATCGCCCGACACGCTCTTGATGTTTATAGAACTCAGAGGTGGAACGTGTAGGGTGATGTTGTCCGTCAGGGTCGTAATCCCCACGACTCCGTTCTTCTCGCTGTAGTTTAAATCGTCATCGGAATAGATATCGTTTCTGTCCTCTATGATGAGCCTTATGTCGCCCGACCTGGATTTCACCTCGATGCCTTCCATGTCCTTCTTCTCTATCGAAGTTGAACCCAGAAGCACGCCCGATACCATAAAGGTCATGATTAAATTCATGACGGACCTCCTTTAAATTTCGACTTTCTTTTCCAGCAAAAAGCCCGAGAGCAGGATCAGAGCGAGGCTTATGACCGTGAAAAAGATATATGAAGCGAGGTCGGCGGAGCTCGGATGTATGGTCAGACCCCTCTGGGCAAGCTCTTCTGGCTTGAATATCTGGAATTTGGGCAGGAAAGGCAACAGGCGGACGAAAAACTTATGCAGTTTTGGTATGATATAGACGAGCGCTAAAAGGACAGAAATCGAGAGAAGTTTGCCGAGCCTGGCAGTGCTTTTGCCTACCACATAGGCTATGAAGGGTACGGAGAAGAAAACCAGTGAGCCGAAGAAAGCGCTAACATATACCAGGAAAAAGGACCTGAACCCGAGACCACTTACGTCGAGGGATTCGAGGGAAAACAGCCCGTAATTCAATATGAGACCGAGAGCGGCGAAGAGTCCTATTTGAACCACGAAGGAAGTGAATTTCGAGAGAGCAACTTCATATCCCCCAGCCGGCAGAGATCTGAGATAAATGATCGTTCTGGAATCCCATTCTTTCTTGAGCAGTCCGAATCCCCTGACGATGGACAGAATGAAAATGGAGACGCTGACGATGAGGAAATATATCACGGTGGCAGATCCTTTATGCCATTTTCCACTCCTCAGAAGAAAAAGTGCGAAGAGTAGAAAGAGCGCGATCGAGCTGAAGAGGATCCAGTTTCTCTCTTCTCTTAGCTCCTTGCCGAGTAACAGGAAAAACCGGCTCATCTGTAAACCTCCTTCATTATGTCCTCTATGGACCTGCCGTAGCGGTTCCTGAGTTCATCGGGCTCTCCCTGCAAGATTATCTCTCCGTCGCCCAGGAAAACGACGTAATCGAAGAGCTTTTCCGCTTCCCTGACTATATGGGTGGAAAAGATGACCGTCTGCTCGCCGAACTGGAACCATTTTATGAAGGCCTCCAGAATTTTGTCCCTGGATAGAGGGTCTATTCCCGAGAGGGGCTCGTCGAGCAGGAGAAGCTTTGGATCCGCGGCGAGGGCGAGGC
The DNA here is from genome assembly GCA_011042705.1 of Caldifarciminota bacterium. GTDB lineage: Bacteria > Hydrothermota > Hydrothermia > B15-G9 > DRBW01 > DRBW01. The sequence continues at coordinate 6,001 of DRBW01000228.1, read as the reverse complement.
TCAATTTGAGCCTCGCCCTCATTCCCCTGGAAAGGTTACCTATCTTAAATGAGGGGTTCAAATCCATGAATTCGAGCAGTTCCCTGAACTTCGATGGATTCCAGCTCCGATAAAAACCAGCTGTGAAATCGGCCATCTCCTTCACGGTCATCCATCCATAAAGATGGTCGATCTCTGGCACATAGGATGTTATTTCTCTGACCCTTTTCCCGGGTTTCATGCCGAAAATCCGCACCTCTCCCTTTGTGGGTTTCTTGTGGCCCATGAGTATGCTCAAAAGGGTTGTTTTCCCGCTTCCGTTTGGTCCAACGAGTCCCATCACCCTTCCGGCATCCAGGGTGATGTCTATCCCTCTGAGCGCCCATACGCCGGGAAACCGCTTGTGAAGCCCTTTGATTTCCAGAGCAGCTTTCATCTCTCATCCTCCTCGAGATTTTTCGCGATCAACGAGAGGATCTCATCTCTGGAGAGTCCGAGAGCTCTCAGGCTTTCAAGAAAGGTAGAAAGGGCGGAGGCTGCCATTTCTTCGCGTATTTCCGTGACCTTCCGTGGATCATCGGTCACATAGGTTCCCTGTCCCCTTCTCGTCATAATAACGCCCTCTCTTTCGAGCTCAGAGTAAGCCCTGGCAATCGTATTGGGGTTCACGCCTATTTTGCCCGAGAGCTCCCGGACCGAGGGGAGTTTGTCCCCCGGCTTTAATTCTCCCCTTGCGATCTTGCTCTTTAAGTTTTCCATAATCTGAATGTAGATCGGCCTTGTCTCGTCAAACTTCATCGGGCTGTTTTGTCCTGTTTTCTGACGAAATGGCAATTGCTATGTCTCTCCATGATACGGATGATAAAACGTGCGCTCTTACTGCATGTTTTCTGCAGATCCAGTGACTACGGCGTGAAAGATGCACGTCAAATTTGATGTTTTCCTGAAATCCCACCGATTGTATTAGTGTCATAGCTAACTAATACACTATGACGCCTGATCTGTCAAGGGGGTATTTTCTGGAGGTGACTGTTTCCCTTTAAATACGGACTGCCGGCCCTATTTTGCCCCTTGTTTTGATCCCTACGTAATCACTTGACAGAAATTGCACATATATGTATTTATTTTCTCAACGGGAAGAACTTCGAGTTGTTGACTATGGGTTGGGTGTAATTTAATATATCCTCGCAATAGGAGGTAATGGGTATTGCTTACATCTATACTGTTGTTTTCCCTTTTGGGAGGATTCTTTCAGCCCGGCGATATAGTTTACGTGAAAATCTGGAGACATCCGGATCTGTCGGATTCTTTCATAGTAGATATTGACACGGTCGTGACCTTCCCTCTCGTCGGGCCTATAAAGGTTGCCTCTCTGACACCGAGACAGCTACAGGACAGCCTGAACGTCCTTTATTCTGAATACATAAAGGACCCCTTCATCACCGTCACCCCGATGTTCAAGATCAGCATACTCGGCGAGGTGAGAAGGCCCGGTGTCTATGCCGTTAGTATTACCGATAGGATATTTGATGCCATAGCAAGAGCCGGAGGGACAACGAGTAGGGCAAATCTCAAAAAGGCGAAGATTAAAAGAGGCGGCAGGACCATCAAGATAAATCTCAAGAAGGCGATCGAATCGGGACAGAGAGTGACAGATGTGGGGCTGAAATCGGGGGATGTTATCTATATTCCGAAGAAGTTCTGGCCCCAGTGGAGGGACTGGTACTATTTTGTTTCCACAGTGGCCATAATCTGGTCGATATACAGGACGGTGAAGTGATGATCGACGAACTTAAGAAGAAAATAGATGAGAGGAACTACAAAGTGGCTGTGGTGGGGCTTGGATATGTTGGGCTTCCGCTTGCCGTGGAATTCGCAAAGGGAGGCTTTCCGGTCGTCGGAATTGACATAGACAGAAAAAAAACCGATGCGATCAATTCCGGCAGGAGTTACATTCCCGATATAAGTGACAGGGACCTGAAACGGGCACAGGAAGAAGGGGGGCTTGTGGCGACGACCGAATTCAGTCGGATCGGGGAGGTAGATGCGATAATAATCTGTGTTCCAACACCCCTTTCGAAAACGCGCGATCCCGACATATCGTATATAATGTCAGCTCTTTCGGAGATCAAAAAATACCTCAAACGGGGGCATGTGGTATCCTTAGAGAGCACGACCTATCCCGGAACCACCGACGAGCTGGTCAGGCCAACGCTTGAGAAGAGCGGCCTGAAGGCCGGGACCGATTTTTACCTTGCCTTTTCACCGGAAAGGATCGATCCGGGCAACAGGGTCTACACCGTCAAGAACACGCCCAAAGTGGTGGGCGGGATCAACAAGGACAGTACCGAAATCGTTTCTTACCTGTACAGCCGGGTTCTGGAGAAAGTTGTCCCGGTGTCTTCCTGTAAGGTGGCCGAGATGTCGAAGCTGCTCGAAAACACCTTCAGGAGCATTAACATCGCTCTCGCCAACGAGATGGCTATAATGTGCAACATCCTGGGAGTTGATGTGTGGGAAGTAATAGAGGCGGCAGCGACGAAGCCTTTTGGTTTCATGAAGTTTTATCCCGGGCCAGGTATAGGGGGCCACTGCATTCCCATTGATCCGCTTTACCTTTCCTGGAAGCTGAGGACCCTCAACTATAACGCCAGGATGATAGAGGTTGCGTCGGAGATAAACACATCGATGCCTCGATACGTCGTGGAGAGGGTGGCCGATGCGTTGAACGAGCACATGAAGAGCGTAAAGGGGTCAAAGATTCTCGTTCTGGGCATAGCCTATAAGAAGGATGTCAACGATACGCGCGAATCTCCCGCCTTTGACGTGATCAAACTCCTGGAAATTAAAGGGGCATCTGTCGAGTACAACGATCCCTTCGTGCCCAGAGCCCGCATAAACGGGCATTTCAGGGACTCGGTGGAGCTCACCGGTGATAGACTAAAACAGACCGATTGCGTTATCATTACCACTGATCACAGCGTTTACGATTATGAATTTATAGTGAAAAATGCCAGGCTTGTCGTGGACACGAAAAACGCAACGAAGGGGTTGTCGGAAAATCTCATCAGGGGAAAGGTGGTGAAACTTTAATGAATTCCGAGGAGAAGGGGAGGGAGGTCAGCCTTTACGATTACATCAATCTGATCTACAGGCACAGGGTCCTGATTATCGTCGTTTTTGTGATCACGACTCTCGGGGCGTGGATATTCAGCCTCCTGTCGCCGCCCGTGTATAAGGCTTCTTCTGTCGTGAAACTCGCGTTGAAAGAGACCAGGCTGAATGTGATTCCAGAGATCTCTCCCGCATTGAGAACTGTGGACCCCGTTCAGAGTCAGATTGAGATCATCAAGTCCAGAGCTCTCCTGGAGAACCTCGTTATGAAACACGGACTCAATATTTCCTTCCTGACGCCTGTCGATGCCTTTGAATTCGACACACTCTGGACCACGAGGAAGGCAAAAGAAGGTATTTACACCGTTAAGTTCAAAGGTGAGTATTTTCAGGTATTTGCTCCCGACGGCTCAGTTATCGGGAACGGACGTCTTGGGGAGCCCTTCAACGGAGGCGTTCTGGGTTTCCTGATAAGGGCCAAAAGGAAAGATTATCCCCTTGTGATCAAGTTTATCGTCACGGCCCCCGACAGGGTCGCTCTCTCCCTCAAAGGGATATTTAAGGTCACCCAGAAGGGGCAGACGGATCTTGCAGTTATAAGCGCCCAGGGAAGTTCCCCTGATTTTGTGAAGAAGATGGCCGATGCACTGGCCGACGAATACGTGGCTTTCACCCTTTATGGTATGCAGGAGGAGGCGAAGGCCCTCAGATCTTTCCTCGAGGAACAGCTCAATAAAGTTGAAAAAGAATTAAAGCTGGCAGAGGATTCCCTGAGGGCATTTAAGGAGAAGGCCGGTATCTTTCTGCTCGATGAATCGGCGAGAACGCTGATAGAGAGGCTCTCAGCCCTTCAGTCGGAGCTGGCAAAGGCCGAGACGGAGAAGCAGGAGGCCGAACACAAACTCGCGAGCCTCAGGGCTCAGCTCGGCGAGAAGACAGCCACCTTCGAGAAGTACAAGCAGACCGCTTCGTCGCCGGAGGTCAGTTCCAACCCGCTGGTGAGGTCTCTCAAAGAGAAGCTTACCTCCCTCGAGATACAGAAGGCGATGCTCCTCGAGAAGTACACCGAACTTCATCCCGAGGTGGTGGCTGTTAACAGAGAGATAGCCAAAACCAAAGAAGAGTTAAACAGGGCCGTGGCCAATGCTTTAAAGAGCGGACCGTCGGCCGGCGACCCGATTTTCCAGAACCTCATTGCTGGCATAATAGAGAGCGAAACCAAAATTCAATCGACCGAAGGCCGAATAAACGCTCTGAAACAGCTAATAAAGAAATACGAGGCACAGATGAAACTTCTCCCCCAGAAAGAGGTGCAGCTTGCAGAACTCACCAGGAACGTTGAAGCCAACAGGGCCGTCTATTCCATGTTGATAAACAAGCTCGAGGAGACGAAGATCGCTGAGGCACAGAAATCTACCGATGCCAAAGTGATAGAATACGCCACCAGACCCATCGCTCCCATCAAGCCGAGGAAGAAGATGAACGTACTTCTCGGAGCAATTCTCGGGCTCGTCCTCGGCGTTGGAGGAGCCTTTGTTCTGGAGTACGTGGACGTTAATGTCAAAACGCCCGAGGAGGTCGAAGAGCTCCTCGGGGTGCAGGTTCTGGGTAATATACCCTACATAAAATCTGCCGAAGACGCCGAACCACGCGTCAGGCTTATCACCAACCTCGATCCCAAAAGCGTGACAGTAGAGGCTTATCGTTCGCTCAAAGTTAACCTGAAGTTTGCATCCACAGGTGAGCCAATAAGGACTTTCATGGTCTCGAGCGCCAAGGCTGAGGAAGGTAAAACCCTCACAGCCGTCAATCTCGCCATAACGAGCGTGCAGGCAGGAGAGAGGGTTATTCTGGTGGACGCCGACATGAGGAATCCTTCCGTTCACAGGTTCCTGGAAATGACGAAGAGCCCGGGCTTTACCGATGTGCTGAAGGGAGAAGAGACGCTCGACGATGCGATAAAACATCCAGAATTCCTGAGGGACCTTGCGGTTTTGACATGCGGGAGCGATGTGGTCAATACCCTCGAGGTCATAAACTCGGAGAGCTTCGGCCGCCTGCTGAACGAGCTTGTCAATCGCTATGACACTGTTATCTTCGATTCAGCTCCCATATTGCTGGTTTCCGATACCCTTGCGATGGCCGACAGAGTTAAGAACCTGCTTCTTGTCGTGAGGGCGGGCTACACTGAGAGGCCAGCCCTGGTTGCAGCGTTGCGCGCCTTAAAGAGGGCGAACGTAAATCTGGTCGGGGCTGTTGTCAATGCAATTCACCTGCAGAAGCATTACGGCTACTACTACCCTTACAAATACTACGGCTACGAAGAGCGGGAAAAGAGAAAAGGGAAAAAATCGCGTTCTTGGTGGAGATATTTCACCAAGAGGGGATAAGTTAACTTCTTTGTTCCCAGGAAACATGCAGCCATGAGCCCGTCGACGGAACGAAATAATGGTTGGCTACAAAAATTCACCTACAGTCTGATTCTTGTGACTTTGGCCCTAACCATTCTCTACCCCTTTCTTTATTATGTAATGAGACCTTTCTCAAGAAGTCTCGCTGAGGCAGCCTATAAGAGCATTTCAGAAAGCTATGAAATTGTACTGATTTCACTCTATTCTGCTATTGCGATTTTTCTGACTATATATAAGATAATCCGGAAAAGATTTTCAAGGTACGATTGGATATATATTTTGCTGGTCGTCTGGATGGGATTTTCTGTGTTCTATGTTGAATCTTACAAGCTATTTATCCCCAAGTTCTTTTTGATGCTTTCGGGGTTTGGCGTGTTTGTCTCAGTTGAAGAAGCCCTCTACGGGAATATCGAAAATTTAAAGAAATTAACATTATATCTGGGAATTAGCATAGGTTTTATCGCCCTTTTGACGCTCACGGTTAATTTGTACAGATT
>DRBW01000119.1 GCA_011042705.1 Caldifarciminota bacterium | reverse complement strand
TTCAACTTCAGGTGGTCCCGCTACGGAGACACCTGGAACTATGACTTCAAGCTCTGGATAAAGAAGCTTCCCGACGTAAAGTTCAAACGCAGCCTCTTCGAGATCTTCCTGCCAGGATAATCAGAGAAAATCGAGGGGATCGACGTCCACAGTGACCCTGATATCACCTCTACGCGGAATCTCCAGCTCTCTTAAGAGTTTCTGGATCTCAAAGGTTTTGTTCGATCGGAGCAGGAGCCTCCTCCTGAAATAGCCCCTTACCTTCTCCACAGGGGGAACGAGAGGTCCTTCGATATCCAGCGACAGCCGGAGCTCCTCCTTTAAAGAGAGCATTTCAACGTAAAGCCGGGAAGAGAACTCCAGGGCCTTTGACTCGTCTTTCGAACGGACTTCCACGAAAGCGAGCCTGTAAAAGGGGGGATAGCGAAATTCCTTCCTGGATTCAAGCTCTCTCTCGTAAAAAGAGCGATAATCTCCCCTAATCGCGAAAACTATTGAGGGGGAATCGGGGGAGTAGGTCTGGATAAGACATCTCCCGCCCTTTCTGATCCTCCCCGTCACCTGGGTGAGAATCTGGAAAGTCCTCTCCTCGGCCCTGAAATCGGGCAACCCGAGTCCCACATCGGCGTTGAGCACTCCCACCAGCTCCACCTCCGGAAAGTCGAATCCCTTGGTCACCATCTGCGTCCCTATCATGATCTTTTCCTTTCCCTTGAGGAACTTCCTGTAAAAGCGGTCCGCAGCTCCTCGTCTGCGGGTTGTATCCAGATCCATCCTCAAAAATCCCTCATCGGGGAAAAGCTTTTTCACCTCCTCCTCCACCCTTTCAGTGCCGAATCCCAGAGGCTTTATCTCCTGCGAGCCACACCTCGGACAGAGGCTGGGTGCATTCTCGACATGACCGCAGAGGTGACAGACGAGCTTTTTCTCCCTCCGATGGTAAACAAGACTGACGCTACAGTTGGGACATTTGGGAACGAATCCGCAGTCGGGACAATGAAGTACAGGGGAAAAGCCCCTCCTGTTCAGGAAAAGAATCACCTTTCCACCTCTTTTCAGGGTATGTCTAATGGCTTCGGCGAGTTTGATGCTGATTATGGATGAGCTGCTCTCCTCCCTCATGTCCACCACATCTACATCGGGCATAGCGTAACCCCTGACCCTCTTTTTGAGCCGGAGCAGTACGTACTTTCCTTTCCTCGCGTTGAAATAGCTCTCGAAAGAAGGGGTGGCGCTTCCCAGAACAACCGGGATCCCCTCTATTTTTCCCCGCATAATCGCCAAATCCCTGGCGTTATAAAAGGGAGGAGATTCGTGTTGCTTGTAAGAAGGATCGTGTTCCTCGTCCACCACTATGATCCCGGGATCCCGGACGGGCAGAAAAAGAGCGGATCGCGGACCGATGACGACTTTCTTCTCGCCCCTTTTCAACGCCTTCCACGCCCAAAGCCTCTCTTCAGGAGGAAAGGAACTGTGATAAAGGACGACCTTCTCCCCGAACCGCTTTATGAAGAGGGAAGCTATCTGAGGAGTGAGTCCTATCTCCGGAACCAGCACTATGGCACCCCTTCCCATTTCCAGCGCGCGCTCCACCAGCCACAGATACAGGGCTGTTTTCCCAGATCCGGTGACCCCATGGACGAGAAAAGGCTTGAATTTCCCCTTTTCTATGTAAGGGATCACCCGACTCAGAGCTGCCCTCTGCTCCTCCGTGGGAGTCTCCGGAAGGGTGAGGTCCACACCGGGGATGGGCAATAGCTCCTTCTCCCCGTTCCTGACAGCCCTTACCCTGATTTCTACAGCGCCGAGCCTCCTGAGCGCGAAGACCTGCTCCCTGTAGTCGCGCCCAAGCTTCTTCTCTATTCCCCTCAGAGTGATCCACCTCCGTCCTCTTTCCCTGAGGAATTCGAGAAGTTCCCTCTGTCTTACGCCCCTCAAGGACCTTTCAGGCTCAGATCTGAACCTCACCATGACCCTTCTGCCGGTGAGCGCTCTGGGGGGAAGGAAAATCCTGACCACATCCCCGAGGGGTGTCACGTAATAATCCGATGCCCAACGGGCCAGTTCCAGGAGCTTCCCGTCAACCGATATCTCGGGATCGGGAATGCCGAAGATCGCCTTTATGCCCTCCACCTCGGGGCGCTCATCCTGGAGGCCCATGACCACTCCCCTTTCCCTCTTGTTCCTCAGGGGAACCTCGACGAGCTGGCCCACGACGAGGCGCTCGCGAAGCTCAGGGGGGACCCCGTAGGTCAGGAGCTCAGGAACCCCGGGAAGGGCAACCTGGGCGTAGAGCTCGTAGTCCATATCAAAACCTGAGTGTAAGCTCAAGGCCAGCGGAAAAGGCTCCCTCCTTGTCCCTCTCGGCGTACAGGGAAACCCTTCGCGACAGCCTGTACCTCGCCTGAAAGACGTCCTTCTCCACAGCAAGGATATCGTGGGTATAACGGAGGTAGAAATTGCGGGAAAGGTAAAATCCAACGGTGAAACGAGGATCCTCACCGGCAAGCCCCGTTGTGACCTCAAGTTCCTGGATCCTGAGCCTCCTCCTCAATTCCTTCGATATGATGCCCTCGGCCAGGTTCAGGGCTCTCCTCTTTATGAGCTCAAGATCCGAGAGGGAAAGGGGCACTTCGTTGAAAGGCTTCCCGAAGGAGAGGTAAGAAATTATGTCCTCCTCGGAAAGCGGCGGCGTCGAAGTAAGGTGGATCTCCGGCTCCTGCAACGTTCCCTGGACTTTGAGCGTTATCAGGATGGATTCGGCCACTGTGGTCTCGCCCTCTATGTCCAGAGTAGGGTTGATCTCCCTCTGGTTGTAAAAGACTACCTCTCCGCCGGTCAGGTTAAAGTTTCTGTCCAGATAGAGAAAGGATCCGCCCAGAAGCTCGAGTTTTCCGGAGAGAAGCGTGTTTATGTCGTCTTCCTTTTTCAACTCGAGGTCAGCGGAAAACTCCATCTCGGCCAGTTCGTTGAGGAGGAAAACGTTATTATCAGCCTTTATACGCAGCCTGTAGCGCACAGGGGATGGAGAGGGACCTCCACCGCCGCCACTCCTTCCGAAGGGCGCCACAAAGGCGAACTCGTCGAGATATATGTCCCCGATTATCCAGAACCTCGGCAGCGGACCCCTCAACACAACTGTGCCCGAGGCAATCCCGTTCATATCGGGGCCAAAACTCACGGGAATTTTCCGCGCCCTGAAAGTCAGATCGAGGGAATCGGCGGCCAGCCCCCTCATCCTCAGCCTTCCGAAACCCAGAAGCCTGCCCTTTTCCGAGAGCCCCGAGATCGTATCGAAGAAAACGATCTCGTCCTCAAAATGCCCCCTGGCGTAAAAATCGCTCAAATAACTGTTTATGGATGTTATAGTCCCCTCCCTCGCCTTCAGGGAGAAGTGCCCTGAGAAAACCGGATTTTTAACGTCACCCTCGACCCTGAAATCCAGGGTCAGAACCCCGCCGTCGACCACGAGAAAATTGCCGAGGTGCTTGAGAAAAGGAGTTGGATCTATTCCCTCTGTGTAAATTCCACTCCTTATAAGGCCCGAATCAAGGATCTCAAAATGCAGGGGGCTCAGCGAAAGGAGGGCCGGAATCTCGGCATAGGCCCACGAGGGCTTTCCCCCTTCGTAAATCTTCAGATTGGAAAGGACGAGCGAGCCGCTGCCATATCGCCCCTTGAGCTCCAGACTGTCAAAGGCAAAGTCCCCGAAAATGGGCTTCTCCAGGCTCGCGTCGACAATGATGTAGGGGTCAGAGAGCGCCCCTTCCAGCGTCATCCTGAAATCGGCATTCCCCTCGAGAGGAGTTTCGGCCCCCAGAATGCGCCTGAGATATGAGAGATCGAAGTCCCTGGCATCCACCTCCAGAGAGACCTCATCCTTTCCTCTTCTTATGAAGCCCTCGATATGTCTCACTATACCATCTTTTCCGAGATACAAATCATCTCCACTGAGGTAGACGGTGTCGGCGGATACCTCAAACCGGACCGGTGCGCCGAGCGCGACCCTCAAAGGGGGGCTCCTGAATTGCCCCCGGGTTAGCTCGATGACATATGCTCTCCCCTTTTTTCTCCACCTTCCTCTCAGGTTAAAGAGGGCATCCTTTCCTTCGGCTCTGGCAGCAAACCAGCTTTTCTCTCCGAAAAGCGCGAGGAAGTTAAAGGAATCAAACTGTATCTCCTGAAAGGCCAGGTGGCGGGCGGAAAGCGAGAGCTTTCCGCCCGCCACCTTTTTCTCATAGTAAACCGACGTCGTGCCGGCCTCCAGCCCATGGAAGACAAGCCCCACTGAGGACCCGGCGATCTCTGCGTTTACGAGCTTTCCCCTTTCAAAGGAAACTCGCCCGCGTAATTTTGCGGTACCCTCAATTCCCTTGACCCCGAAAGCATCGAGAAGGGAAAGATCCAGAAATTCGGTCCTGAAATCGAGGTTCTGTCCCGATGCTGAAAAAGTCCCCCTGAGGGTCAGAAAGAGTCTCTGGTTTTCAACACGGAGCTCATCGGCCCTGAAAAGACCCCCATCGTATTCCCCACTGAGATAGATTCCATCGAGCGACAGGTTCTTCCAGTTTAAATAACCACCATCGACGGTGAGGTCGAAATCCCCCGGTTTTCCCGTGAGATCGACCCTTCCTCCGAGCACAAAGTCGCGATGGAAAGCAATGCCCCTGACATCGGCATGGATCTCCATCCATGGTCCTCTGAGCGATACCAGGCCTTTTCCCTCTATAAAGCCCTCTCCCTTTGAAGCGAGGAAGTCAGAGAGATAGAGGGTATCCGGTCCCCTGAATTTCCCGAGAAGCAGGAATCTCTCAAAGGTCTCATCCCGGAACCTCAGGTCCCTGACGTTGATCCTGAAGGTCGAATCCGCCGTGTTCAGGGTAACCTGAAGTTTTCCCGCTCCTATTTCCTTTCCATAACGGATGTCGGAAGCCTCAAGACCGTATTTTCCTCCCCTTCCCGAGAAAGACAGCTTCACTTCCAGATCAGGCCCTGATGCGGCCACCTCTTTCAAAAGGATACGGTCGGCCCTCTTCTCGAACCTCCCCTTAAGGCTGTCAAGGCAGAAACGGGAAGATTCGATCCCCAAAAGGCTCCAGTCCACAAAAAGAAGCGTTCCCCCCATTTGCAGGCTGGCGTTCAGAGAATCGGCCGATAGAGCTTCCCCTCCTCTTTTGACCCTTAGATCTTTCAGGCTGATTTCTCTGATCCTGAGTCTGGGCAGAACAAGGGGTTCGCCTCCTCTCTCCCCACTGGAGGCAGATTTTGGAAGGGAATCGAGGTCAATGCTGATCCCTTCCGCGAGAATTCTACGCACTTCCCTCTTCCGGATAAGATCGGGAAGGGAAAAAGTAACGGTTATGCCCTCAACCCTGGCGAAACTTCCCACCTCGAGATCCTCGATCCTTATCTTTCTGAAGGGATTAAAAAGATAGCGGCCGATAGAGAGCTCAGGGCCGAGAGCACCCCTCAGGGCCCTCAAGGGAAGGCTCCTGAGAAAAAGATATCCGCCCGCAATCAGCAGGACAAACAGGGTGAGCGCGATTATGGCGAATTTCTTCCCCTTCGTCATACGGCATTGATTATAAGCCGAATTTTTCCCCTCTTAAAGAAAAATCAAAACGTAAACCGCGGGACAAATCCCTTGAGGTTCAGAATGGCGTGGGAGGCCAACCAGGAAACCTTACATCTTCTGTATTTTCCTGAGGCACTTGGTGCAGACTTTCAGCCTTCTCTTCCTGCCATTGATGGTCACAGTGACCTTGTGAAGATTGGGCTTCCAGTTTCTCCGGGTCCTGTTGTTTGCGTGGCTGACCCTGTTCCCGAACATAACTCCTTTACCACAAATGTCGCACCTTGCTGCCATCTCTCTCCTCCGAATTGGTGGAGCGAATTATATTGTCTCCTTATCCCCGTGTCAAGTGCGCGTATTTCCTCCACAGCTTAAAGCCCGACCAACCTGTCAGCCACACATTTTCAGACGGCTCTCCGCGAGGAATCCAAACTCCCATTGCGGGATTTGATTGAGTTCCAAAGCCTTATAGGCTCACTCCTTGTCCTTTCAGAGCTTCCCGGTAGATTATGACAAAAACCCGGAAAGGGGGAAAGCATGGTTCCACAAGGCCTTTTGAGGATAATAGTACTTCCAGCTCTGGTGGGTGCGCTGATCACGGCTTCCTGCATTAAGAAGCCGAATCCACCCAGCTGGGACGTGGATCTTAACATGCCCCTTCTGGACACGACCTATTATGTCCGTGATTTCCTTGAAGATGGGCCCTTTTCGATAAACCCCGGCGATTCAGTCCTTATGCTGGATCTCAGTTTCGAACTTGACACGATGTGGATCGAGGAGAACCTGAACCTCCAGGACTGGGACACGACTTTCGAGCACACAATAGGGACCTTCGAACTGACTGACAGAAAGACCTTCGGGACCGGTCTTGCCCTGCCTGATTTAGGAATTCCCGCCTGGATGGCCGAAAGCCTGGCCCTGAACGACAGCATATACAGCCCCATACCCCCCATAAGCGATCAGAACAAGGAGCTCGCTGACTCCATTGAAAATCTCCGAAAAGCTTATGTTCAGAGAGGAGTCATGAAACTAAGGCTTGAGAACGATTTCCCCTTTGTGATCGATCCCTTCGCGATCACAGTTTACAATGTGCTCGGAGATACATTCGAACTGAAATCCATTGACACCCTCCTTCCGCCCGATACGTCTGTCCTGATCGACTTCGACACCTCAGGAGTTTGCCTGGGCAACACTTTCATCTTCCAGATGCAGTTCGGGACCCCCGGTACACCTCAACCCGTCTGGATCAGGGAGAACGACTCCATCAGGATCAGTTTCGAGCTCGACACGGTTGAGGTTGAGAGCGCTGTGGCTTACATAGATGAACTTCAGATCTCCGATTCTACGGAACTCTTCCCCGATATAGAACTGGCACAGATAGACACGGCAATTTTTGAATCGGGGAGCATAGACTTCGGAATAATCAATTCCTCGGAGGTCAGGGGCATACTGAACATCACTATTCCAGAGCTTGAGCTTGACACGACTTTGCCGATAGAAGGAGCTCAGGGATCTCCCTGGAGCGGCAGCTTCTCCATCCCCCTTTCCGGGAGATCCCTCTGCCCCGGTCCGGGGAACAGGCTTTCAGTTCTCTATGATGTAGACCTCGCCCCCGACTGGTACACGCTGGCCGCCGGCGATGGGTTCTCAATAGAGGCAGGATTGAGAAACTTTCAGATAGCCCATTTGAGAGGAACCATCGACTCCCTTTCGGTCGAGATACCAGAGATCGACACGGCAATCGATATACCTGAGGGATTTCAGGGGATCTCGTTCCACCAGGTTTTTCTTTCTCCTTTCGTGGCAAATAGCATCGGCTTTGAAGCCCATGCCTTTTTCCACGTGACCGTGATGAGGGGAGATGAAACCCGCTCTGACACCTTCGATCTCGTTATTCCAGCCTCAACCGAAGGCGAGCCAGCCCTCTGGGATACCCTTCTCGAGATAAGCGATCTCCTTGAGATAAGCCCCGAGCGGATTCAGGCCGGCGGAAGTGTCCTCATAAGCGGCCAGGGAACCATCGACAGGGAAGACTTCGTGTGGACAAGGGTGGATCTGAACGCTCCTCTCACGGTCTCAATAAACCCCGACACCATAATCACCGACGTCGCCGTTGACAGCTCTGTGATAGATTCTTCCATCGGCGAAACTGTAAAATCGGGAGCTCTCTTTCTCGCCCTCAGGAACAGGTTGCCCCTCGGCATAAGGCTGAAACTACATGTGAAAGAAGAAGAGAAAGGAGATTCTCTCGTCAGGGTCATTGAAATCCCAGCAGCTCCGGTATCGGAAGAAGGATGGTCTGCAAGGGACACGGCCTTCACAGTGAAGCTCAGCTTATCGGAGAACGAGATAGAGATTTTCACGAGAAAACCGAGAAAATCCTGGGCAGAGATAATCTTCCCCGGCACCAACGGAGTGCCGGTAACCCTGAGGGCGTCCGACTACATGGACATAAAGGGATTTGCCGGGTTTCGGGTGAGGATCGAGGAATAAGGAGAGAGAACCATGAACTTCCTTCTGATCATATCGCTGTTGAACTTTGAGCCGGCGGGCGCTGCCCTGGCGGGAGCGATCCATCCATCTGGCCTCCATGGCCTGTGGTTCAACCCGGCAGGGCTCGCGCAAAATGCCGAATTCTCCCTGAGATTTCCATCCCTGACAACACCCATAGGCACCTATCCCACTTACAACTCGGCCTTCTCAATTTCCGAAATAGACCGATACATTTACTCCGGCGATTATCTGACCGACGAGGAAAAAGACCTGATCCTTGCCAGGATAGGATCCGGGTGGGAGGTCGATGCCAAAGCAATGACCCATGCTGAAATAGCTTTCAGGAATTTTGGCGTCGGCATTTACGGCCTCGCTGGTGAAAAAGCCTATCTTCCGCGCGATCTCTTTGAGCTTGCCCTCTACGGCAACGAGCTCGGGAGAAAGTATTCGGTCGTGGAGCTGGAGAGTGAAGTCTGCGCCCTCTTGAAGACTACGCTGGCCTATGGGAAGGATTTCCGATTGAGGAACACGGATATGTCTCTCGGCCTCGGGATTCATTATTACAGGGGGCTCATCGAGGCAAAAATCCTTCGGTCCGAAGGTTATCTCGAAACAGACACGACACAAATGCAGGTGGGCGCGACCGCCGATCTACTGACCTCCGGCGGGGGAAACGGCTTCGGATTCGATCTGGGCATCATCCTCCCTGACCTGCCCCATGATCTTTCCCTTTCGTTCTCGATAACAGACATCTCCCCGGGGATCAGCTGGACCGAAGACACAAGGGTCTATCATCTCGAGCTACATGGGGATTCTATAAACCTGGCGAGGATAATCGGCGAGGATGAAGTGCTCGATTCTGATACAGCCTGGGATGAAAGCAAGGAATCCTACAGGACCCATCTTCCCACAACGCTCAGGTTCTCCCTTTCGAAACCCATAAAAACCGGGCTTCTGGCTAATTTCTTATACAGGCAGGGGCTCCGTGAGACCATATGGTCCACCACAAAACCTTACTTCGCCCTGAGCCTGGAATATCGACCGGCGAAAGAAGTTCCCCTGAGATGGGGCCTCGGGGTCGGCGGAAAAGAAGGCCTCGTGATCGCGACGGGTTACGGCCTCCGGCTCGGTCCCTTTTCAATGGATTTCGCCTATCAGGCATACAGAGGGATATTCAAAAGCTCCAAGGGTGGGATTTTCTCCCTGGACCTCGGGGTTAATCTGCCCTAAGAAACTCTCTTCAGGTAGTTATCGAGCCGCCTGAGGCACTCATCCCGGCCGAGCACTTCCATGAGCTCGAAAAGCCCGGGTCCCTGAGTCCTCCCCGTGAGGAGTAGTCTCGTCGGGTGTATGAGAAGGGCGGCCTTTATGCCCAGCTTCCCGGCGAGGCCCCTCAGCGTCTCCTCGATTTTCTCCTGCCTGAACTCGCCTTCCGGTATATCGGCCAGCCTCTCTCTGAGGAGGCGCAGCCTTCCGGGGACCTCGGGGTCTTGAAGGTATTTCCTGACCCCCTTCTCCTCGTATTCGAACTCATCGCTGAAAAAATAAAAGCCCATCTCCACGAAGTCGGGAAGGACCCTTGCCCTTTCTTTCAGGAGAGGAATCAGCCTGAGGAGTTTCTCCCTGTCGGAATCGTCCTTCACGAGTCCCCTCTCCTCAAAGAGGGGAAGAACAAGCCGAAGGAGCTCCTCATCGGTCTTCATCCTTATGTAGACGGAGTTCATCCAGAGCAGCTTGTTTATATCGAAGACCGCTGCCCTCTTGCCGACCCGTCTGATGTCGAAAAGACGAATCATCTCGTCTTTCGGGACGATCTCCCGGTCCTCTCCCGGAGACCAGCCGAGCAGGGCGAGGAAATTAAAGAGCGCCTCGGGCAAAATCCCCATATCCCTGTATTCGAGCACGGCAGTAGCACCATGTCTTTTCGAGAGCTTTTTCTTGTCAGGACCGAGGATCATGGGGAGGTGTGCGAAAAGGGGCGTATCCCAGCCGAAAGCCCTGTAAAGGAGTATCTGCTTGGGAGTATTGGGAATGTGGTCCTCCCCCCTTATGACATGGGTTATGCCCATAAAGTGATCGTCCAGCACACAGGCGAGCTGATAGGTAGGAGTTCCATCGGACCGGAGAATGGTGAAATCGCCTATCTCGCTGTTTTTGAAAGTAATGAGGCCCCTGATCAGGTCCTCGTAAGAAGTTTCACCTTCTACGGGAACCCTGAATCGGACAGCAAGCGGGACCTTTCCGATCTCCTCAGGCGCGGCCTCAACCCATTCCCTTCTGGTCCTCTCCCCCGCCTGCTCCTCATCGACGGTCCTGGCGTAATAGGCGAGCCCTCTCTTTACGAGATCATCGGCGTATTTTTTGTATACATCGAGGCGATGGGACTGGAAAATCGGCTCTTCGTCCCAATCCAGGCCGAGCCAGCTGAGCCCCTCCACTATGTAATCCACCATTTCGGGGGTTGACCTCTCTCTGTCCGTGTCCTCAATGCGAAGGAGAAACTTACCACCTTCATGTCTGGCAAAAAGCCAGTTATACAGAGCCGTTCTGGCGCCCCCCACGTGCAAAAAGCCAGTGGGCGATGGAGCAAATCTGACTCTGACTTCTTTCTTCATTGAATCCCGCTTCAACCCCTGACGGATATTTTAAAAGGGCGGGGAGTCCCGGCCTTTCGGCCGGGACTCCCCGCCCGAACTCTCAAATCCTCACTTCTCCTCTTCTTTCCTGGGTCTGGTCTCCAGCCAGAGGAGCCTCTCCCAGGTCTCGTCAACCTGTCTCTGAGCCTCGGCTATGATGTCCGGCCTCTTCAGAAGGTGTTTGAACCTGCCCTGCATCTTGAACCATTCCTCGATGGGAACGTACTCCTTGGGTTTGTATGTGATCCGGTAATAGCCATTTTCGACCTCATAGAGGGGCCACGCCCTCGTCTCTACCGCCATCTTCGCCACCTCCACAGTCATATCGTCGGGTATGCCCCATCCCGGCGTGCAGGGCGAGAGCACGTTCAGGAAAGCAGGCCCCTCTACGGTCAGGGCCTTTTCAGCCTTCTTCTGCAGATCGAGCCAGTGGCTTATCGATGCCTGAGCAGCATAGGGTATACCGTGAGCGGCCACGATCTCGGTTATCTCTTTTCTCTTCTGAAGCTTGCCCGGAATGACCTTGCCGGCCGGTGAGGTCGTGGTGTGAGCGCCGAAGGGGGTGGCTGATGACCTCTGTATTCCCGTGTTCATGTAGGCCTGATTATCGTATAGCACATAGAGGAAGTTGTGTCCCCTCTCCAGAGCACCCGAAAGTGACTGGAGTCCTATATCATAGGTGCCTCCATCTCCACCGAAGGCGATGAATTTGATTTCCTTGTCCGTCTTTACCTTTCCCTTTCTCTTCAGGGCTTTGTAGGCCGATTCCACTCCAGCGATGGTGGCGGCAGCGTTCTCGAAGAGGCTGTGTATCCAGTTCACGGGCCAGGCTGTGTAGGGGAAAATCGTCGTCACGACCTCCATACAGCCCGTCGCGTTGGCCACAACCTTGGGATCGGTCGTGGCCCCGAGGACCAACCTTATAATCGAAGGAAAGCCGCACCCGGCGCAGGCTCTG
>DRBW01000151.1 GCA_011042705.1 Caldifarciminota bacterium | reverse complement strand
GGTTATAGGTCGAAAGCTCCGCAAACGCTCTCAGAGAGCGCAGGAGAAGATGGGAGCTCTGGGACACCAGCTTTCTGAGACCCTCGGAGGGATAAAAGTTGTAAAGGGCTTCGGCACGGAAGAGAAAGAGTTCGAGAGATTTCGGCAGAAGACTCAGGATTACTACAGGGCGAGGATGCGCTTCGAATACCTGGGGGCTCTTGGCTCTCCACTGACAGAGTTCCTCTCGGTGCTTGTTGCGGCTTTTATCCTTCTTTATGGGGCTCGCCTTATATTCGTGGAGAAAAGCCTCTCTCCCGACGGTTTTCTGGTTTTTCTCGCCGCAGCCCTATCTCTCATGCAGCCACTGAAAAAACTTTCACAGGCCAATGTTCACATACAGCACGGAATAGCAGCATCGAGGCGGATCTTTGAGATCCTCAATCTCGATTCCGATAAGAGGGAGAGGGGCGGAGGGCGCCCCTTCCGCGGGGTTGAGAGGGAGATTGAGTTTCGAGATGTTCACTTCAGGTACAGGAAGGACCTTCCGACGCTCAACGGGGTCTCATTTAAAATAAGGAAGGGCGAAAAGGTGGCCCTGGTGGGGCCATCGGGATCGGGAAAGACAACCATAGCGGATATACTGGCGGGCTTTTATGAACCCGAGAAGGGAGCTGTGCTCATCGACGGAATTGATCTGAGGGAGTATGACATAAGGAGTTACAGGGAACACATAGCCATTGTTCCCCAGGAGACCTTTCTATTTTCTGGAAGCATCTTCGACAACATAGCCTATGCCACGAGAGGGGCCGACAGGGAGTCGGTGATGAAGGCGGCGGAACTCGCTCAGGTGAAGCCTTTTCTCTCCAGGCTTCCCGAAGGGATCAACACAGTTATAGGAGAAAGGGGAAGCACCCTGTCGGGAGGAGAGAAGCAGCGCATCGCCCTGGCGAGAGCGATCCTCCGAAATCCCGATATACTCATTCTCGACGAGGCTACTGCCTCTCTGGACGCCGAATCGGAGCGGCTCGTTAATTCCGCCCTCGAGACCCTGATGAAAGACCGCACAACGCTCATAATAGCTCACAGACTCTCCACCGTGCTGAAGGCAGACAGGATCGTGGTGGTGGAAGCCGGAAGGGTAGTGGACCAGGGAACCCACGAGGAATTGCTGAATAGGTGCGACCTTTACAGGAACCTGTACGAGCTGCAGTTTCAGGTTGAGGAGACGTGATGAGGGGACGGTTTATACCATACAGCCTTCTGATACTGGCTTTTCTGACGATTTCGAGTATGTTGATGACTCAGCCGGTCATAAGGAGAGTGGAGGAGGAGGTGAGGCGCACCTCGCGCGTCATCGCCAGGCTTTTTTCCACTCTCATTATCTCTGCGCTCTCCCAGGAAGAAGTTGCCCACAACCTGAGGGAGATACTGAAAGAGGTGGATTTCCCCATAATCATAACCGATGAGATGGGGATTCCCCGGGCCTGGCAGCGGGTCGGTGTTGACCCCAAGAAGTTCTCCCCCCAGGAGCTGAACAATCCCATTCTTCTCAAGGACGATCCCGATTTCAAGAAGCTCCTCTGGTATATAGGAAGGCTCGGAAAAATTCACAAGCCTATGCCCATCAAGAAGGGTGAAGATATAGTAGGTTATCTCTACTACGGATATCCGCCCATCCTCGATTACCTCAGGGTTCTCCCCTTTCTTCTGATGATAGTGGGCATCCTCTCCTTTACGGGGCTGTTCATGGCTGCGAGGTCCATTCAAACCTATCAACTGGAGACCCTCTGGACCAGCTTTGCCAAGGGGCTGGCCCATCAGATGGGCACCCCTGTGTCGTCCCTTTTCGGCTGGTTTGAGCTTCTCAAGACCCAGGATGTGGATCCCCAGATATTGCGAGGGATGGAGAGGGACCTGGAGAGACTCAGATCGATATTGTCAAGGTTTTCGAGAATCGGCGGCGGTGAGAGGCTTTCCCCGGTGGACCTCGGTGAGATGATAGAAAATACCGTGGAGGAATCGAGGGCCAGGTTTCTGAAGGGGATAGATGTCGAACTGAGGCTGCGAGACAAGGTGGTCGTTCAGGGGGACAGGGAGCTCCTCTCCTGGGCTGTCGAAAACCTCATCAAAAATGCCTATGAGGCAAGGAAGCCAGCCAATCCGAGGATAACGATTGATCTCTTCAGGGAGGACGGTTACGCAGTCATCCGGGTGATCGACAACGGAAAGGGCATACCGAGGGACAAGAGGAAGTTCCTCTTCAAAAAGAGCTTCAGCACCAAGGAGAGGGGATGGGGCATGGGCCTCGTCCTGACGAGGAGGATAGTGGAAGAGGTCCACAAGGGCAGGATTCGTCTGATAAAGAGCGTGCCCTTTTCAGAGACCGTTTTCGAGATAAGATTGCCGGTTTTATGATGGAAGAGAGAGGGATGATAAAAGAGGTAGTGCTGCAGGCACCGGCCTTTGTGTCCATGGTCCTGTCTGCCCTTGAGGTTTACCACATGGAGACCTTCGGCCTCCTCCTGGGATACAGGGGGGACAGGTTTTACGCCGAGCTTGCTATTCCTATTCAGACCGCCGAGAGGTCCCTTTACTGGACCCGGCCCAGAGAAGTGAGGGAAAAGAGGATTATCGAGCTCTCCGAAAAGCTGGGCCTGGGCTATGAGATTCTGGGAGATTATCATTCCCATTGCAAGTTGGGCAGTTCAAGGGGAATCGCCGTGCCCAGCAACGAAGATTTGGCCACCATGGAGGAGGGAAACCTCTACATTATAATCGCTGTGAACGAGGCGAGACGAAAGACGAGATGGAAACAGCTGTCCGATGGATCTCTGGGAGGTACACTGGGAGGCTACAACATCAAAATTGCGGCCTTCACGCCGTGGGGTAACTGGAGATACAGGAAGCTCAGGGTTCTGTGCCCAGTTGCTACGGGGATAGGAGAACTGGGATGAGGCCCATCGCACTTATCACCGATTTCGGCAACTCCGATCCCTATGTGGGGATCATGAAGGGGATTATCCTGAGGATCAACCCGCAGGCCACGATCGTTGATATCACAAACGAAGTGACGCCTTTCTCCGTGCTGGAGGCGGCTTTCATGCTGGAATCGAGTTTTTCTCATTTCCCCGAGGAAACGATTTTCCTCGCGGTGGTCGATCCCGGTGTCGGGTCTGCCAGGAGGGCGATCGCGGGAAAAGCGGGGGGGAAATACATCGTGGGTCCCGACAACGGACTTTTCACGCCTATCTACAGGGAACCTCTGGACCTGTACCGTCTGCCGGTGCCCCCCGATGCCTCGACCACCTTTCACGGCAGGGACGTGTTTGCCCCCGCAGCGGCGTTTCTTTCCCTCGGAAAGGAGCCTGGCGAGCTCGGCGAGCCCATCGATGATCCGGTCAGGCTGGAGTATCCGCCCCTTCGAATTGATGGCGGGGTGATCGAGGGACTCGTTCTGCATGTGGACAGGTTCGGCAATCTGGTGACCTCCATACGGAGTGGACTGATCCCTGCGGGTTCCTTTCGACTCGTGGTGGGGTCAAAACCGGTGGAAGGGAGGCTCAGGAAGTACTACCACGAGGCCGACAAGGGTGAGATTTTCCCCATAGTGGGATCGGCGGGTTACCTGGAGATTTCTATGAGAGAGGGGAGCGCCGCGGAGGCCCTTTCTGCCCGCGTCGGAACCCCGTTGAAGCTGATAGCCGGCTGAGATGGAACTTCGCGGAAAGGGAGCCTATATCCTCGTTCTGGAGCTTGAAGGTGACCAGACAATTCCCGTCGGAAAGCTGGGCGATCTGCGCTTTAAGAAGGGGATTTATCTTTACGTCGGCTCCGCCATGGGAGGATTTCGATCCAGGGTGGGGAGGTATCTTTCGGGAATCAGGACGAAGAGGTGGCACATAGATTATCTTCTCAGCAGATCGAAGATCAGGGCGGTGCTCCTGATACCTTCAGAACTTCGGCTGGAGAGCTATCTGGCTGAAAGGCTTTCGAGGGTATTCGAGGAAGTGCACCCCGGGTTCGGTTCCTCTGACACCCGGGACAGGACACACCTGTTCTATGTCGGATAGAGGGCCCCTCAAAATCCTTCAGGTCTCCGATGCCTATTATCCCTTTCCCGGCGGAGTTTCGGAACACATGCATTACCTTTCCGTTAATCTGAGAAAAAGAGGCCACAGGGTCACCATCCTGACGGCCGATTACGGTGACCGAGGGGCAGAGGAGGACAGGGATGTGGTGAGGATCGGAAGGGTCAGGATCCTCCCACCCCTCAAGGCCTTCAACATGACGCAGCTCACCGTGACTTTCGAACCAGGACTCCACCTCAAAGTACGGGATTTCCTGAGGAGGAACGAGTTCGACGTCATCCACACCCACGGGCCGCTGGCGCCCAACCTTCCTCACCTCGCGCTTCACTACTCCCGCTCGGCCAATGTGGCAACCTTCCATACCGCCTTTGTCGGCTTTAACTGGCACAGGATCGGCAAGTTCTTCTTCAGCGGCGATTCCCGGAAGATCGATTGTTTCATCGGTGTCTCGGAGGTGGCCCTCGATGTCCTCAGGGGACATTACAGGGGGGCGATGAGGGTGGTTCCCAACGGCATCGATACCGGTCGGTTCAGCCCTTCGGTTGAGCCGGAACCTGACGTCCTGAGATTGCCGGGCATAAAAATACTTTATGTCGGCCGCATGGAGCCGAGGAAGGGTTTC
This sequence comes from Caldifarciminota bacterium, assembly GCA_011042705.1. Taxonomy (GTDB): domain Bacteria; phylum Hydrothermota; class Hydrothermia; order B15-G9; family DRBW01; genus DRBW01. Next base: position 7,029 of record DRBW01000151.1, on the reverse strand, counting down.
CCTTATCTTCTCAGAGCCTTTGAGCTGCTATCTTCCCGTTACGACCTTCAGCTTCTTGCAGTGGGAAGCGGGGTGGAGGAGAAGAGGTACAGGGAAATGGTTCCCGGGCCTCTCAGGGGAAGGGTTCACTTCCTCGGGTTTGTGCCGCCCGAGTGGCTTCCTCGCATTTACAGGTCTGCCGACATCTTTACATCTCCGGCAGTGGGCGGGGAGACCTTTGGCATAGTTCTCTTAGAGGCGATGGCTTCTGCCCTCCCCGTGGTGGCATCCGATATTCCTGGCTACAGGGCCGTTCTGGCCGAGGGCGAGGAGGGCCTGTTCGCTGATGTGGCGGACAGCGCCCATTATGCGAGCAGGCTCGAGGTACTTATAAAGAATATGGAGATGAGGAAGAGAATGGGAGAGGCGGGCAGAAGGAAGGCCCTTCGCTACTCGTGGGAGGAGATAGCGGCTGAGGTGGAGAAGATCTACCTGGAGATCCTGGAACAAAGGTAAAGACACCGGAGTCTAAAAGGCAAAGAATGAAGGAGGTATGAAGATGATTCAGATAGCCATATTGCTCGCAGGAATTCTGACGATGGGACCGGGAAGATATGGCCTCCGCCTTGGGGTGCTCATTGAGGACCCGGGACTTGCCCGCGAGGTCGGCCTTTCTCCCTCCCAGCTCGACAGCCTTCGGGATCTTTTTTACTCGACGGAGGAGGAGATCGTCGCACTCAGGGGCCAGCTTGAGCTTCAGAGGCTGAAACTCAGGAGGATTATGGAGAGCAAAGACCCCGACGAGAAAGAGGCGCTGAGGATAGCCGACAAAATCGAGAAGATCAAAGGCGAAATAAGGAAGAAGGGCCTGGAAAGGACTCTGATGGCGAGAAGGGTGATGACAGAGGAACAATGGATGAAATGGCAGGAGATCGCGAGATACAGGAAAACAGCTCGGCGCCACCGGAGGATGATGAGAGAAAATCCTCCTCCGCCCGCCGGTCCAGACGGCAGAACGTTCAGAAGGTTCTGATCAGTCTTTAAAGAGGTCCCTCCCGAGCCAGAAGGCTTTGAGGTTTGCCTCGATGGTCTTTGGGGGGACCCTCTTTTTTATAGTCTCTTCCCAGATCTCGGGTTCTATAGGCAAAAAGTTAGAAAGAGCTCCCAGGAGCACTGTATTGGCTGTCCTCGGATTGCCGGCCTGAAGGGCATATTTCACGCCGTCGATGAGGTAAACCCTTGAGGCTTTTTTCTTCAGCCTCTCCATTATGTCTCCCGGGTATTCGCCCTTCCCCTGGGAAACCTGTACAGGGATTATCTCAAGGTCGTTGACGATACAGACGCCGCTCTGGGGGTTCAGAAAGTGAATCCACCTCAATGTCTCGAGTTTCTCGAAGGAGAGGATGACGTCAGCGGTGCCCTCTTCGATCAGCGGCGAGTAAACCTTTTCCCCGAAACGGACGTTGGATACCACGCTTCCGCCCCTCTGTGACATTCCGTGAACTTCGCTCTTCTTAACGTCGAAACCCGCCTCCATGGCTGCCAGTGACAGAAGCTCCGATGCCAGGATGATTCCCTGGCCGCCAACTCCCGAGATGATTATATTTTTAGTTTTCATCTTTCACATCCTCCACAATTGCCCCGAAGGGGCAGAGCTGCTGGCAGAGATCGCAGCCAACGCATAAAAGGGGATTTATCCATGCCTTGCCGTCTTTCCAGTAGATGGCCGAGCAACCTATGGTGAGGCAGTTCCTGCAGGTCTCTCCTTTGCATTTCTCCGGGATTATCTTTTTCTTGGGCTTTGCCTGTAGCCTCTTTCGCTCTTCTTTCAGGAGCACGCATGGCCTTTTGGCTATGACCACAGTGGGCTCATCGAGTTCCATGGCCTCCTTCAGTACTTTACGTGTCATCTTCAGGTTGTGGGGGTCAATCTCGAAGACTTTTTCTACCCCGATGGCATGGGCCAGTTCTTTGAAGTCGATAGCCTTTGTGGGTTCTCCCTTTGCAGTTTTGCCGGTGGCAGGATGGTCCTGGTGGCCGGTCATGGCTGTGGTCCTGTTATCCAGGATTACGACCGTGGAAGTGCCCTTGTTGTAAACGATGTCCATGAGGCCGGTCATCCCGCTGTGAAGGAAGGTGGAGTCTCCTATCGTCGCCACCAGTTTTCTGGCGAATTTTTTGCCCTGAGCTTTTTCGAGTCCGTGGGCACCCGAGATCGAAAACCCCATCTCAAGACAGGTGTCCATAGCCGAAAGGGGCTCCTGAAAGCCGAGGGTGTAACAACCTATGTCGCCCATTACGGTGGCCCTCAGACGCCTCAGGGCCCAGTAAATCCCTATATGAGGACAGCCGGGGCAGAGAACAGGAGGCCTGGACACCACGTCTTCGGGTTCGGGGTGGGGAAGCTCCTTTCCCGTGAAAGCCACTCTGACCCTTCTCGGGGAGAGCTCGTTTATCCGGGGAACCACTTCCTTCCCGGTGACCTCAAGTCCGGCAGCCCTCAGGGCGTCTTCGATAAAGGGCTCGAGCTCCTCCACGACGTAGAGCTTCTTAACCTGACTGCTGAACTTCTTTACGAGGTCTATGGGAGTGGGCCACGAGAACCCGAGCTTTAAAAAGGACGCCTCTGGCATGACCTCCTTAGCATACTGGTAAGCTATCCCACTGGTGACGATCCCGATGTCGGGGTTACCCCATTCTATCCTGTTCAGGTCCGTTTTTTCGGCGAATTCCCTGAGTCTTTCCAGCCTCTCCTCGACCGCCACGTGTCTCTTTCGGGCGTGGGCCGGCACGAGTATATATTTGTGAACGGCTTTGTTGTATGGTTTTACTTCGACTTTCTCCCTCTCGCCGACCTCGACGATGCATTTCGTGTGAGATATCCTGGTGGTGAGCCTGAGGAGAACCGGGGTGTCGAACTCCTCCGATATCCTGAAGCCTATCTTGGCGAAATCGTGTGCCTCCTGAGAGTCGGAGGGCTCCAGGACTGGTATTTTAGCGAATTTTGCGAGGATCCTGTTGTCCTGTTCGTTCTGGGAGCTATGCATGCCGGGATCATCGGCGGATATGATGAGAAAGCCGGCGTTGATTCCCGAATAGGCCGAGCTCATAAGGGGATCGGCAGCTACGTTGAGGCCCACGTGTTTCATGGAAACAGTCGCTCTCGCACCACCGATGGCGGCACCGAGTGCTACTTCGAAGGCGACCTTTTCGTTGGGAGACCATTCAGCCCTCACCTCTTCATACTTAGCCAGGTTTTCCAGGATCTCAGTGGAAGGAGTTCCCGGATAGGCTGCAGAAACGAGAACGCCGCCTTCCCATGCCCCTCTTGCCACGGCTTCGTTACCAGAAAGGAGCATCTTCATGGGGAGGTATCCTCCTTGTTCATTTTTCAATTTTTGAAATTATACATCCTTTAAAACTTGCCTTTCAAGCATCCTTCAATATATCTGCCTCGTCAAATACCTCAGCTTCGAATATATATATCTCGGTGTCGGGGTGCAGGTAACAATCGGGCTCGAGGCCCGCCTTGAGGCAGGTGTGTTTCAAGAAAGTTTCTCTGTCCCAGCCGTATTCGGTTGCCACCTGGGGGAGCAAGAGGCCCTCGAAGTAGCCCCTTTTGACTATGAGGCCGTGATGCCCCGGTATTATCTCATCGATGTTCTCGATCTTTCGGGGCACCGACAACACTGAGATTTCGTATTCCAGATCATCGAGCTCATCGACCGTAACCGGAGGAAACCGGGGATCTCTCAGGGCAGCCGAAACGGCCACATCGCTTACAGCTTCGTAGAGGGGTTTGATGGGGAGAACGTAGCCTATGCAGCCTCTGAGCTGTCCATGTTTTTTAAGGGTGACAAAGGCGCCCCTTTTCTCCCTGAGCCTCTCATAGGGAGGAGCCTCTATTTTCAGCGGCATTCCGCGCACAGCTGCTTCCACGCTACTTCGGGCTATCTTCATCAAAGCCGCCTTTTCTTCCGCCGAGAGCTCTTCCTCCTTTTCCCGAATCCTGACGAAAGCGACGGATCCGTAGCCCACGACGTATCCGGTTTTTATTCCCGTTATATCGCCCGAATTGGCGTAATAGAGGAGTTTGGGAACGGCTCCGATTTTTCTCATGGCCTCCATCAGGGTCACGATGGGCCATCCTCCACAGGCCTGCGCTCTCTCGGCAGAAAGCGCCCTCGCGAAATTGAGCGGGTCTCCTTCTTTTATCAGCTCCAGAGTGTAGCTGTCGGTTTTCACCGCTTCCTCATAAGAATAGCCGTGGTAAAGATCCGAGCTGGCTAAAAGGAGCGTATCTTTTTTCCTGGCAAGCTCCGAAAGGACCTCCGCGGCGCTTATGAAGTCATCGGCGTCTCCGAATCCAAATAAAAGCGGGATTATGGAAAAGCTTTCGAGGACGCTCTGAAGAAAGGGCAGCTGAACCTCGAGGGAGTGCTCCGTCTCGTGAAGGTGGGGAGCCTCGAAATAGGGCCCTCCAGACCTGAGGATTTTTCTCGCAGTCCTATCGTCAATGGGAACGGTTCCGAGAGGCGTTTCCCATTCCCCTTCCGGATAGACGGCGATCCCGCGAAAGTAGGAAGTGTGACTCGGACCCAGCAGGATCACCCTCTCGATTCCTCTGCCCTTTATGAGGTTGTAACCGCAGGCGGCCACAATTCCGGAATACACATATCCCGCATGGGGACTTATGAGCCCCTTTACCTCGCCTTCCACCTGAACCCTCGGCGCATTGGAGAGGAGCTCATCGATAAGCTGCCTCAATTCACGCTCGGAGGCCGGGTAAAAGGCACCTGCTACGGCGGGTTTCCTCCTCACTTTTTACCTCCCTGGCCTAAAGTATGTATTTCGAAAGGTCTTCGTCCTCCACGATTCCCTGCAGTTTCTTCTCCACGTATTTCCCGTCGACTATAACCTCAGAGAGCCCCGGCTTTGGTATCTCGAAGAGGAAGTCTTCCAGGACAAGGCTGAGAATGGTGTGCAGTCTCCTCGCACCTATATTTTCTGTCTTTTCGTTCACGTAGGCTGCGTACTCGGCAATCGTCTTCACGGCATCCTCGGTTATAACGAGGTCCACTCCCTCCGATGCGAGGAGGGCCTTATACTGCCGGACGAGGGAATTTTCCGGTTCGACCAGAATTCTCTCGAAATCCTCTTTGGTCAGGCTCGATAGCTCCACCCTGATGGGAAAGCGTCCCTGGAGCTCGGGAATCAGGTCCGAGGGTTTCGCCTTGTGAAAGGCGCCGGCGGCAATAAACAGTATGTGATCAGTCCTCACCATCCCGTATTTGGTCATGACGCTGCTCCCTTCAACGATGGGGAGCAGGTCCCTCTGAACTCCCTCCCGGGAGACGTCAGGACCATGTCCCGATCCGGCCCCCACTATCTTGTCGATCTCGTCGATAAAGATTATGCCGGAGGTCTCCACTCTCCTGAGTGCCTGTTCTACGACTTCGTCCATGTCGATCAGTTTTTGCGCCTCTTCCCCGACCAGGATTTTCCGGGCTTCTTTGACCGGCACCCTCCTTCTTTTTCGGAACTTCGGGAAAAGGGCGTCGAGGCCCTCGGGAACGTTGAGATTCAGCTCTTCTATTCCCGAAGAGGAAAGAACCTCGAAGAAGGGGGCGACCTTCTGTTCCACGTCTATCTCGACCATCCGGTCCTCGAAGAGTCCCTCCCGAAGCATCTCTCGAATTTTCTCCCGCGAGGAAGTAAGGTCGGATTCCTGGAATCCGGAGGGCGTGGGCATCAGGAGGTCTATGAGCCTTTCCTCGGCTATCCGCTCGGCCTTTTCCCTGACCTCCTCCATCTTCTCTTTTTTCACCATGTTGACGGCGATCCCGACGAGATCCCGTATCATGGATTCGACATCGCGGCCCACGTAACCCACCTCGGTAAACCTGGTGGCCTCGACCTTAATAAAGGGCGCCTTCGCAAGAGCCGCCAGTCTTCTGGCGATTTCCGTTTTCCCAACACCGGTTGGGCCTATCATGAGGATGTTGTTCGGCGTTATTTCTTCCTTTAAATGGGGCGGGGCGTTTATCCTTCTCCAGCGGTTTCTGAGGGCTATCGCCACCGCCTTCTTTGCCTTTTCCTGTCCGATAATATAACGATCAAGCTCCCTTACGATCTCCCTGGGAGTCAAAAACTCTTCTTTCTTTTCCACTTCGGAACACCTCCCTGAGTCAACTCATTATAAGGTAGTGGCCTGAGACTCTCAAGAACAGCCGTCATTTCCCGAAACCCTTCTTCGGTTCCTCACGGCTCTTTCCGGGAGAAGCAGCTCCGGACGGCGTTACGCAACTTATGCCGTTCCGACGATTGAGGAGGTTGACAATCTCTGCATCCCTCGGTACTATTGGAATATCTCAGTGCGCTTTTCCTGTCGTTTTTTGACCCTGAGGTTCCTCCCTTAGGATCTACACTCAAGGAGGTCAGACATGCGTAAGGTGATGTTTGCCGTACTGGCGCTGGCGTTTTTGTCATCCCTGGCCGGCGCCACAAGATGGATCTCCCTCGGAGGTCCCGAAGGAACTCCCGTGGAAGTTAAGGTTCTCGAATCAAGCGAACAGGCGACACTGCTGAGCTTCGATCTGAAGGGCTATTACGTGGATGAGGTCGTGCTCAACGGAAACAAATACGTGCGTATAGCCCTTCCGGGAGCTACTCCCATACTGGAGAAGGGAATGCCCGATCTCCCGAAGGTGGCCAGGAGCATAGTGATTCCCGACGATGCATCGGCCAGTTTCTCGATCGAGGAAGACAGGGTTCTCGAGGTGAAGACAGCACCCGTCATCCCATCGAAAGGGCACCTCACAAGGGATATCGATCCCGCCAGCGTTCCTTACGAGTTCTCCGATTTCTATGACGGCGATTCCTACTACCCCGAAGCGGTATTTTCCCTGGGCACACCCTATATCCTTCGGGATTTCAGGGGCATGGTGGTCAGGTTCAATCCCTTCCAGTACAATCCTTCCGACAACACCCTCAGGATTCACAGGCACCTGCTCGTGGAGGTGCGCTACTCGAAAGGAGGCAGCGTAAACG
>DRBW01000167.1 GCA_011042705.1 Caldifarciminota bacterium | reverse complement strand
TTGGCAAAGGAATACAGGATGAGGAAAATATCGAGGGAAGAAAGGGCACCGCCGGGATGCCCCGATCTGGCAAGGGTCGTCATCTTTAGAATGTCACCCCTCGCAAGCCTTTCCAGTTCTTTGAGCTTTTCAATATCGCTGCTTTCCAGTTTTTCCTTGACAAAACGCGCCATAGACTGACCTCCTTGGCTTCTTATTTTAATGTAGAGGTTAACCCTTTTAAAGTTTTTCACCTGAATACAATGCGATTTTTCATCTCTTGACAAAAGGTCATGAGCCTATTATCTTGAGAATGAGGGAGTTCCCTCGAGGAGGTCGTTATGAGTAAAATCTTTCTCCCCCTTATGTTAACGGCAGGGCTCCTCGGAGCCGGTCAGGTTCAGCCCCCTGGAATATACAGAGTTATAGGCGGTGTGCCAGACTGGAACCAGCCGCCCGCCTCCAATTCCACAAATTATTGCGCCCCTGTGGCCGCGCTGAACATCCTCGATTACTGGCAGAACGTGATGAATTCTCAACATGCTACGGGTCTTGTAAATCCGAACGATGCCAGCGTCTACCCCACGGGATCAAACACTGCCGATCTGATAGGTTATTTCATGGGAACGAACGGCATGGGAAGTAACTGCAGGACAAATAACATGGCCTTTCCAACGCCGGGAACCTTTGTCTCCGACCAGGACACAGGACTCGAGGAATATATCGCCTGGAATGCGGCAAACCAGTTCTGCCCCGGAGACCCCATGCCTCCAAACTGGAAGGTGGGACATCTGGGCTGGATCGTCTCCACCGATTACGCCGGCGTTTTCGGGAATCACATTCAGGCGATAGGCGCAGGGCTTCCCGACAAGATCGACTTCAACTTCTGGAACCCGATCTACTCCGGAAACTATTTCATCGACACCATTTACTCCACCCCCCCCGAGACCGTTTACATTTACTCATGGGGCGATAGCGTCAGCTACTCCACCAACCCCGAGGAGCAGTGGGGTTATGACATAGGCCATGCGACCACAGGTGTAGGCTATGCCATGAATAACGATTCCATTTATGCCATAGTCCACGACAACTGGCCTTCTACCCACCGCAACGTGATGATACCCTGGGACCACATAATGGCGGTGCTCTACGTGACTCCTCCCCCTACCCTGATCTCCGAATCCGCATCCGCCGATGAACAGGACGTGCTAACGGTCACCAGGAAAGGCAGAAACCTCACTTTTTCCTTTAATCTGAGCAAAGGAAGCGCCGTGGAACTGATCCTCTACGACGCCAGTGGGAGGTCGATAGAGAAAATAGCCTCAGCCTGTTTCGGAAGAGGCGAACACACCATAAGCTGGGATGCCTCAAAACTGAGAAGCGGCATCTACTTCGCCCTGCTCAAAAACGACGGCCACAGGAAAGCCGGTACGAGGTTCCTTCTTATCCGTTAAAGGCGAGGAGATCTCAGCGCATATCGGGAAAATAGCGCTTAACTGCCTTCAATATCTCCGCGTGAACGTGAGGATTCGCAGCAACAACGTTTCCGGTGCGGAGATAATCATCACCTCCTTGAAAGTCGGTGATAACGCCGCCCGCCTCCCTGACGAGGAGGCAGCCAGCTGCTATATCCCAGGTGGAAAGGCCTATTTCGAAAAAGCCCCCGAAAGTTCCGGCAGCGACATAGGCGAGGTCAAGGGCCGCGGAGCCAGCCCTCCTTATTCCCAGTGTCTTGAGAAACAACTCCCTGAAGGCATCGAGATAGGGGGTTATTTTTTCCCTGGCTCTGAAGGGAAAACCCGTTGCGAGCATTATCTCCCCCAGCTCCCGGGAAGGGTTCACATGGATCCGCCTGTCGTTCTTGAAGGCACCACCGCCCTTGAGGGCTGTGAAAAGGTCGTCCCTCAGGGGATCGTAGATAACTCCTACCAGGATTTCGCCCGCTTTCATGAGCGATATCGACACCGAGAAAAAGGGAAAGGCGTGGATGTAATTCGTCGTGCCGTCAAGAGGGTCTATAATCCACAGGAGAACTCCATTGCCCGATGAGCCCGATTCCTCTGCCAGGAAGGATGAGCAGGGAAACCTGTCCCTCAAAAAGGCCTTTATCGTCTCCTCTGAGAGCCTGTCCACGTAGGTGACAAAGTCATTCAGGGCCTTCTGGCCCACATCTTTCCTCTTTATCTTTCCGAAGTGCTCTTTCAGCACCGCCCCGCCGAGGAGGGCAGCCCTTTTTGCCGCCTCGAGATAAGGGCTCAGGTCCATCATCCCCACCTCATCAGAACTGCGCCCCACGTGAAGCCGGCTCCGAAGGATACCAGAAGCACTATGTCGCCCTTCTTGAGAAGGCCCTTTTCGTGCATCTCCGAAAGGGCGATGGGAATCGAAGCAGCGCTCGTGTTTCCGTACTTATCAATGTTCACATAGACCTTTTCGGGAGGAAGGCCCAGCCTCTCCCTCGTGGAATCGATGATTCTTATGTTAGCCTGATGGGGGACAAGCCAGGTAATATCCTCGGGCTTCATTCCAGCCTTTTCAAGAACTATGAAAGCCGACTGCTGCATCCACTGAACCGCGTGTCTGAATACCTCTCTCCCCTTCATCTTGATGTAATGCTGTCTGTTCCTGACCGTTTCCTCCGACGTGGGCATCCTCGAACCGCCCGCAGGAAGATAAAGGAGGTTGCCCAGTTCGCCGTCTCCGCCGAGATAAGTAGATATTATGCCGAACTCGCTGTCGTCCTTCACGAGCACCGCAGCCCCGGAGCCGTCTCCGAAGAGGACGGCAGTATTTCTGTCGAGGGGATCCAATATCCTGGTGAGCACCTCTGTCCCGATGAGCAACCCTGTCCTGTAAGTATCGCCGAGGGAAAGAAGGCCTCTCATTAACTCGAGGCCATACAAAAAGCCAGGACACGCAGCTTCCATGTCGAAACAGGGTCTCTCCCTTATCCCGAGTTTCGCCTGAACGAGGCAGGCCGTGGAAGGAAAACTCATGTCGGGGGTGACCGTTGCCACGATGATTATGTCGAGGTCCTGGGGCTGGACCCCGGCTCTGGACAGGGCAACCCTGGCGGCCTCATAGGAGAGGTCCGAATTAGCCTGATCAGGCGATGCATATCGCCTTTCCCTTATGCCTGTCCTGGTGACAATCCATTCGTCCGATGTATCCATTATCTTTTCGAGGTCGTGGTTGGTGACCACCCTGTCAGGGACATAGTGGCCTATTCCGATTATCCTGACTCCCATTTTTTCCTCCTTATGATTCTATCCTCCAAGTACGCCGAAAAGGATTTTAGAAGAAAGCGACAACATTCCCTTAAGGTAAATCGAAAGGGGATCGATTCCCACAAGCCTCGGCAGGAGAATAAGTACGAGAATAAAAATCGGCCCCATCCTCTCGATGTTGTAGAGGGTATAACTCGGCCTTGCGAAACCGGTGACTATCCTCCACCCATCAAGAGGGGGTATGGGAAGCAAATTAAAAAAGGCCAGGATCAAATTTATGAAAACCATGGAGAAAAGAAGGGATCTGAGGGAACCCGCAAAAGCAGCGGGGAGAAAACCGCTGGGCACGAACCTCATCAGAAGCGCCGAACCTATCGCAAGCAGAAAATTGGACATGGGCCCTGCCAGGGCTACAAACACGATATCCTCCCTTCTCCTCAGGTAGTTGGGATTTACCGGCACGGGTCTTGCCCATCCGATCCTTATGACATAGAGCATGATGAGGCCCAGGGGGTCTATGTGCTTCAGGGGATTAAGGGTCAACCTTCCCGCAAGCTTAGCAGTGGGATCGCCAAACTTATAAGCGACCCATCCGTGGGCGTATTCGTGTACCGTCAGGGCGAGCAGGATAACTGGAGTGAGTATGATAATCTGCGTGAGGTAGTCTCCCACCTCAAACTCCTATGAGAAGCGCTATGGCCACACCCATAAAGGCGCCGACGAAAACCTCGAGGGGAGTGTGTCCCAGAAGTTCTCTCAGCCTCTCATCCCTTATTCTGTGCTCGATCTGAAGCTCATCGATCATCCTGTTAATAACCTCTGCTTGCTTCCCGGCAGCCCTTCTCACTCCGGCCGCGTCGTACATAATTATAAAGCTCATTATCAGGGTCACGCCGAAGATGGCCGAGCTAAAGCCCTCTTTGAGACCTACCATCGTTGAAAGAGCCATGACCGTCGCCGAATGGGAGCTCGGCATGCCTCCCGTCCTGATAAGCCACCTCACGTCAGCCCTCCCATCCCTCAGGTAATACAGGAAGAACTTGAAAAGCTGAGCGAGAATGCCCGTGAGAGCGGGAACCCAGAGAACCCTGTTGACGAAAATGCCGCTGAAACCCGTCATTCGCTCCTCTCCACTATGTAGTCGGCGAGATCCATGAGAACCCAGCCTTTCTCCTCCCCGATCTTCTCTCTGACGAGTTCCTTGACCCGATCCCTCATCGCCCTCGCATCGGAAAGGGCAGCTTCAACCCCTTTTAACCTCACGTAAGTGCATTTACCTCTCTCCAGATCTTTCCTGACACCTTTTCCCATTTTGTCCTTCTCGCCGATCTCGTCCAGGATGTCGTCGACCACCTGAAAGATGAGCCCGAGCTCGGTGCCGATCTCCCTCAGAGCCGAAAGGAGGTCCTCCCCTGCCCCGCCGACGATCCCTCCCACAGCGAGGGAACAGGAAATCAGGGCCGCCGTCTTCCTCCTGTGGATATCCATGACGAGGCCCTCGGTGGGCTCTGCGCCCTCGGATATGAGGTCGAGCACCTGACCGCCCGTTAGGCCCTCGGGCCCCGTAGCCCTGGAGATCTCACGAATGACCGCTATCTTCACATCGGCGGGGGCATCAGCCTCCGCTATCAGGCTGAAGGCATGAGAGAAAAGGGCATCGCCGGCCAGGATAGCAAGCCCTTCACCGAATACCTTGTGGCTCGAAGGCTTGCCCCTCCTCATGTCGTCATCGTCCATGGCCGGAAGGTCATCGTGGATGAGGGAAAAGGTATGTATCAGCTCGAGGGCGGCGGCGAATGGAAGAACCTCGGAAACATCTTTTCCCCCGGCTATCTCGTATCCGGTTATGGCGAGGATGGGCCTGAGCCTTTTCCCCCCGGCGAAAAGAGTGTACCGCATTGCCCTGTGTAGTACCTGTGGAAACTCGGATTCCCCGGGAAGGAGAGCATCCAGAGCCCTATCCACCAGGTCCTTCCTTTCTGTCCAGTAAGTTTTAAGTCGCCCCTTCATCGCAAATTGCCATTTTCTCCCATATTACTGAGCAATTTTAATGAAATGTATGAAAGAGGTCAATCTGCCGGCGAGAACATTCTCTCGGGCGAGGTTGCCACGGGGACCATTGGGACAAAATTGACCGAAACCCGAATTATCCCGATTCCCCGGCTCTTCCACGGTCCATTGAATTCCTCTTTCGAACTTTGCCTGATAAAAAGGGAAAATGGCGGAATCACCCGTTCCGGGCACGTAAAATTTCTCGAAGGGCTCTTCTTCAGCTTTTATTGAGCTTTATCTCTATGAGCCTCTTGCCGGCGAGATCTCCGGTGGGGAACCTGCTCTCGGCCTTTATATAATCCTCGTTAAGGGCGATTCCCCTCTTAAACATATCGAGCACGGACCCCACGCAGTCTCTTGCGACGTCGGCCCTGTCGTCGTAGACAGCTATATCTACTCCCCTGACATACTCCTCCCTGGCCAGGTTCAGGATTTCCCTCAACACGTCCCTTCCCCAGGGGGTGAGCCTGAGAAGTTCCGGGTCATAAGCCCTCGAGGCGTCGATCCTCACGATGATCTCATTTCCCCTTCTGAAGGCGAAGGCCGGGACATTGATGTGTTCCAGGATCAGGGTCACGGTATCTTTGCCCATCAGGTCCAGCATACAGGCATAGGGAGTACCGATCTCCAGCAATTTCCCGTCATCGGTGAGGCCGTTCCATTCGAGCCTATCGGGAGGCCGGCCTTTGCCCCTCAGGGTCTTCACAGGCGTACCTGCGGGATCGATTATCCTCAGCCGCCATAACTTGCATTTTCGCCTCGCCTTTTCCGGGAGGTCAATCGTTATCCTGTCCGACAGCTTCTTTGAGGCCAGCGGCTCCCTCAGGTATCTCGAGAAACGCACGATCCTCGGGAAGAGCACCGCCTCCATTTTGCGGTCGAATTCACCCTGAACCTTCGCCTCCTTGCCGACCAGAAGGGTGTCGAGGGCCTCCATGGGATCCAGCCAGAGTCCGAGGAGGGGTTTGGGCTCGTCGATCCTGATCTCAGCCTGAGCCTCGATGACCTCCTTCCTCACGATCTTCTCGCTGTCAGGCTCCTGTCCCGCGAGGAACGGTACCAGACAGAAAAGAGCGATAACTAAATTCACCCGATTCCTCATGTCTTTCACCTCATTTTAGCACGAATTTAACCACAAGTATCCCCCACTGTGTCTTATCTCCCAGGGCTTCGGGCAGGGGCTCAAAGCGCCACCTCTTCAACGCATCGATAACGGCGTCATCCAGCTCGGGATATCCGGAGCTGGATTCAACGAAGATGCTCGAGCCCTTCACCTTGCCGGACGGCAATACAAGAAACCTCACGACCACTGTGCCCGAAATGCCCTTTCTCCTCGCCCTGAGGGGGTACTCGGGCAGCACTTTTCTCACTATCTTTCTGTCCTTTACTTCGCCCCCTATGGATAGGCTCGATGTCGCTTTTCTCTGAGCCGGCAGCGGCTTGAGTTGCTTTTTCTCTTCGATCTTTATCTCCTTTTTCTCCTCGGGAATGTAAGTCTTTTCCAGTTCTATCTTTTTCCCGACGCCGGCCTGTCCGGAAAGGGAGACCAGGCCGCCTCCGACGGGGAGCGGCCTTTTTTCGAGTTTCACCGGCTCCTCCTTCAGTATCTCCGCGGTGCTCTTCGACTTGCTCTTATCGGTGCTCAGGGCGATCACGTCTTCGACGGGTATGCTGGCCACGGGTTCCACTTTCTCCAGGTCTATGAGGGCCTGTGTCTTCAGCTTTTTGTGCCCATCGAGTTCTATCTTCGGCGTTTCGGCCAGCTCCGGCGTCACCTCCTCTTCAACATCCGTTTTCTCGATGGCGGGGGCGGGCGTTTCTTCTTTCCCGGATCGGCCAGCCAGCAACGAGAGTATGTCCGGGTTCTCGGAAATCACAGGAGATTTCTTTATAACTTTCTGAGCGCTGGGCGGATAGCTCATATCCACAAAGGTGACCTCCCTTATCTTCTCCGCCTCGGCTTCCTCCCTTTTGCTGTCCAGATATGCGATCACGCCGAGGTGAATCAGAACCGAAGCGGCTATCGCCAGATAAAGGGAGGTCCTTCCGTTCATAACTTCTTCTCCCTCTTTTTCACGGTCGCAAAGGCTATCCGCTTTGCGCCGAGAGACTTAACTACCGACAGGAGGTCTATAACCTTCCCGAAATGTTCTCTCTTGTCTGCCCTGATAATGGTAAGCCTGTAGGGATCTTTCTCATAATATCGCTTTAGTCTGGCCTTCAGGCTATCGGAAGATATAGGCTGATCGTTCAGGGTCAGAAGTCCTTCGGGGGTAATCGTGATGCTGAGGTTCTCCTCCAGTTTGGTCTCGGCAGTCCTGGTCTCGGGCAAATTCACCCTGGTATTGGAATGGGTCAGAAGTACCGGGGCAGTGACCATCAGCATTATGAGCACCAGCATGGCAACGCCGGCCATTGGAACGATGGTTTCAGAAACAGTATCTTTGAAATGGTTCATCCCTTTCTCCTCAAGATAACGAGTTCCGCCGCACCTTTCTCCTTCGAGAGGTCGAGGACCTCTATGACTCTCTCGTAGTCCACCGATGTGTCAGCAGAGACAATGACCTTCCTATCGGCGCTCCGCCTGAGAAGCTCCGGGAGCAATTTTTCCAGCTCTTTTCTGTCAACGGGCTCATCGTTAAGAAGGATACTTCCGTCGGACTTGAGATAGATATTGACCTTCACATCGCTGGACGGCTTCCCTTTAGTTGCCGCCACCCCGGGCGCATTGACGAAAATGCCAGTCTCAAATACAAAGGGAAGGGACACCACGAACATTATCAGAAGCGAGAGGGACACGTCCACCAGAGGAACGATGTTGACTCTCCCCCGCTTAATTCCTTCGTATTTTCTCTTACTTCGCCTCATCGCTGGCTCTGTGGTGAGATCCGACGAGAAGGTAGAGGAGCTTTGACTTCATCGCTTCCATCTCATTTACCGTATCCAGGGCTTTGTTGGCGAAATAGTTGTAGAAAACAACGACGGGAATCGCGATTATGAGGCCAAAAGCCGTCGTGAGAAGCGCCTCGGCGATACCCGAAGCAACCACAGCCGGACCTCCCGAGCCGGTCACTGCTATGTTGTGAAAGGCCTTTATCAGGCCGACGACGGTCCCCAAAAGGCCGAGAAGGGGCGCGATAGTGCCTATAGAACCCAGGGCGCCGAGATACCTTTCCATCGATCTGCGCTCATCGAGAACCGTGCTTTCGAGCAGCTCGTTCATGCCGTCCTCGTCGAGATCATCGTTCTCCAGAGCTACCCTGATGAGATTGGACACGGGATCCTTCCTGCCCCTGAGCAGTTCAAGGGCCTCCTCCTTTCTTCCCGATCGTATCAAATTTTTTATCCTGTTAAAAAGCTTGCCCCCGCTCTTCCTGCGCCTCAGCCAGAAAACGTACCTCTCGATCACGAAGGCCAGCGCCATAATAGAGACCAGGAGGAGCAGGTCCATGACCCAGCTGGACTTAAATATCTGAAACAGGCTGCTTCCCAACACCATGGTCATTTACCTCCTTGAATTGATTCGAGATAGGCGATCTTATCCTCAAGAGCCCTCCTTACCCCCTCATCGGAAACCATATCGAGCATCTCCCTGTAAACAGAGAGCGCATCGGAATAAGCGCCTTCTTTTTCGTAGATTGCCCCGAGATCGGCCATCGCACGGAGCCAGTCAGGATCCTCGCTTTTGTATCTCCTGGCCCTGCTGTAATACTCCTTCGCCCTGGAAACATCGCCCTTTTCCCTGTAAGCCCTCCCGAGGAGGTAGTAATATTTGAGCTTCTCCTTTTTTCCCCTTGGAGGATTTATGAGAAGCATTTCGATGGCCTTGTCGTAATCTCCCCCCTCGATCAGCATCCTCGCGGCTTCCGCCTTCATCTCGAAGCTTCCGTCGGAGGATGAGCCCAGGACTTCAACGGCTTTTTCTCGTTTGCCGAGTCTCTTGTAAACAAGGGAGAGGTACTTCCTCGATTTCTCCGCGTATTTGCTCCCGGGGAAACGCTCCTGGAGCTTCTCAAAAGTCCTGGCCGCCTCCTCCAGCTTGTTCAGGTTATATTGCGCCACGCCCAGGTTGAAGAGGGCGAGGGGCTCGTCCTCGGATCCGGGAAAATATTCGAGAAATTTCCTGTATCCCTTTTCGCTCCTGTCCCATTCGCCCAGAAGGGCATAGCACTCTGAATATAGAAGCTGCGCTTTGGACGCCAGGTCGCTGTCGGGGAACCTGGTGACGACTTTTTCGAATTCCCGGGCGGCCTCCCTGTATTTCTCGTCCTCCATAAGGTTCCGCGCCAGCTTAAACTGTGCCTCTGCAGCTATCTCGAGGTCCTTGAAGTTCTCCGCAAGCGTCCTCAAAGCAGAAGTGTCGCTCTCTCCCT
Source organism: Caldifarciminota bacterium (assembly GCA_011042705.1). Taxonomy (GTDB): domain Bacteria; phylum Hydrothermota; class Hydrothermia; order B15-G9; family DRBW01; genus DRBW01. Next base: position 2,201 of record DRBW01000167.1, on the reverse strand, counting down.
TCATGAACAGGCACATGGCCAGTCCCTCACGCGCCGAATCCCTCCTTTTATCGCCGGGATAAAGCTGGAGGAACTTGCTGAACTCCTCAATAGCACGGTCGTAATCCTTCATGTTGTAGTAGGCCTGGGCCATAAGAAGCTGAGCCGTGCGGGATGTCTCATCGTCGGGATAATGCTGGGTCAGCCACCGAAAGAGGGCAATCGCTTTGTCATACTTGCCCGCTTTGTAATACGTGTCACCGGCTTTGAGGGCCGCCAGGGGAACTTTCTCGCTCTCGGGATACTCCTCGAGCAATTTCTCCCAGCTCTCTATCGCCTGAAGGTAATACCCGAGCTGATAATAGCTCAACCCCGCGTAATACAGGGATTTGGATGCAAGATCGGCCCTTTCCGGGTAATCCCTGTGCAGGCTCTCGAAAAAGCTCAGGGCCTTTTCATAGTCCCTCAGGTTAAAATATACGACGCCCAGCCCAAAGCGGGCCAGCGGAGTCCTTATCGAATCATCCGGATACAACTCGAGCACGTGTTTGAAGGATTTCTCTGCCTCCTCATACCGGCCCACGTGGGCAAGAGTGAATCCGTAGCCTATCTCAGCGAAGGACGCGATCTCATCGCCGGGATAATCGAGAAGAACCCGGTGATAGAGTTTCTCCGCCTCGGGATAATCGCCGTGGTAGTAATAGGCCTCAGCGAGGTAATAGAGGGCCCGCGGGAAATAGGAGCTCTCGATCTTCTCGTGTTCAGCGAGAAAGCCCGCTCCAACCGCAATGGCCCTGTCGTATTCTCCGGCCCTATCGAGAGAATTGAGGAGCATGGCGAAGCTCAGGCCAAGTAATTCCCCATCTCTGGAAGACCCGAGCACTTTTTCATAATAGGAAGCGGCCTCCTCAAACTCACCTGAGCTGTAATAGAGGCTGCCCGTGAGGTAACCCCCCATTCCCTCCATTCCGTAATTGCTTTCCTCACCCGACAGCCGCGATGCCACTTTCATGGCTTCCTCGACGTTCCCCTTTTCGGCGAGAGCTTCCGCCGACCTGATGAGGGAAATGGGGTAAAAACCGGAGCGCCCATAGTCGTCGACCACCTTGCCGAAATACTTGAGTGCTTCCTCGCTGTTGCCGAGTTCCAGCTCGCATTCTCCCATGTAATAATACGATCCGGCCGCGAGCGCCTCGTCTCCCGATTCCGACGAAGCCCTGAAAAGGGAAAGGGCATCGCTGTATCTCTTATCCCGCAGAAGACAAAATCCTGCCAGAAATTGCGCATAGGGCCTTAACTCCCCGCCATAGTCCCTGAGATAGGCTTCGAAGCGGTCATAAGCGGCATCCATGTCTCCGTTCAGAAGGAAGGCCTGTCCCTGCGAGAAAAGGCTGAGCCCTTTGAGTGAGGTTTCCGGGGACTCCCTCAGTACTCTCTCGAAAAGGGGCAGCGCCTCGCGGGGGCGCCCGAGCTTGAGGAGCGCTCTTCCCCGCAGGTAAAGGGCGATCGGTTCCTCCTCCTTCTCCGTTCTCGAGAGAACCGCCCTGTATCTGCCCGTTTTATAGTAAAAAAGGGCAAACCCGAGCCGGGCTCTCCTGGCTCCGCCCCACGTCACGAGCGATTCCAGCTTCTCGAAGGAACGCCTGGCTCGTGCGGTGTCCCCTGCCATCAGGGCAGAAAGTCCCAGCATGTAGAGAACCTCGGTCTCCAGGTAAGTCCCACGGCTCTTCCTCGACAGTTTATCGAAGACCTCCAGAGCCTTAGCGGGATCGCCCGAATTGAAATAGCACTCGCCGATCCTGTACTCGAATTCCATCGCGAAATCAGGCATCTCCCTGGTCAGCTTTTTCAGCACCTTGATCGCGCTCCGATAATCTCCGCCCTTTATGTATTCGACGGCGAGATTATAGCGTTCCACCGGGCTTACATTCACGCCCAACAGGATGGAAACGGCGATGACAACGGAGATCATAACGGTAGTTTCCTCCCTATTTTCTCAGATTCAGAGATGTATGAGAACTTACTTTCACCAGAAAACACCTCTATATGAAAATTCCCCGGATTATTTGATTTTATACAGGCTCCCGGCGATATTTTCAACACGACATCTCGTGAAAAGTTGTGGCATTAAGGTTTTTCGGACTTCACATTGCCCTGAAGGGGAAGGACATAAAGCAAAGCATCCTCGAAATCCGGCCTGTAATAACCTCGTATCGTCCTCA
>DRBW01000173.1 GCA_011042705.1 Caldifarciminota bacterium | reverse complement strand
CGCCGACATGGACGGCTCTGGCGGAGACAACGCTGCCGATATATTCATCGGCAGAATACCCATCAGACAATCCAGCGAGATTTCCGAATACACAGACAAGGCAATCCTCTATGAATCGGGGGAGATCAATGGGCCCTGGAGGAACAGGGCTGTTTTCGTCGCTGATGACGAGTACGCCGGTAATATGGGTTTCGAAGGTTTCTACCACGTCCAGTCCTGCGATGAGATGTACCGCTATTATACTCCACCGTCTATGGAGGTCGACCACCTCTACCTGATAGAAATAACGCCGCTCGAAATGAGAGGAATCGAGGGAAAGGAAAGGCTCATAGGCCTTTTGAACCGGGGAGCAGCAGTTATGACGGGCTTCATGCACGGGAACCCGAGGCAGCTGACCCACGAAGTTATCTTTCTGGCTCCCCTTGATTTCAATAAAGTCGACAACGGCAAAAAAAATCCCTTCATAATGATAGGCTCCTGCAAGGTCGCCTCCTTCGACAGGGTTGAGATAACAAAGTGTATCGCCGAAGATTGGGCCGTCAGGAGCGGCGCGGGAATCGGGGTTCTGGCATCGGCGACTTTGAGCTCGCCCAACCCCAACGAGTACTATTTCAAATCCATCTTTCAGGATTGCATAATGACTCACGAGCTCCATCCCCTCGGGGAGGCGGTGAGGCACGGCAAAAACAACCGTTATTATCTCCTCCTCGGAGACCCGGGCGTCCCCTTCCGGATACCGAAACCCGACATGACGATCTCCTGTGGGGACACCATGCAGACCGCCTCCTCCTTCACCGCCTCGGGATCCGGAGCCCAGGGGAACACGATTGCTATCAGGACCTTCGGCGTCAAAAAGACCGCGACCTATACTTCTCCCCATGGAAGCTCGACAACCTATCTGATGCCCCCCTACCTGCTCTTCAACGGCTCCTCGCGGTCTGAGGGAGGCGATTTCACCTCTACTTTCTTCCTGCCTTCTCTTATCGACACTGGAAACAACGCGACGATCATAGCCTACGATCCCACGGGTTTTCCGGGTCGCACCGGAGCCCGATACGATCTGGTGATCACGAGAAATCCCCATCCCCCTCAGGACACCATGGGACCTCACATAAAGGTCCAGGTGAACGGCATCGAGGTTGAAGCTGAGACCACCGAAGTCACAGGAAGCTTCGAGCTGCGCGGGATCCTGTCCGATCCGCACGGCATAAACCTCACATCCAGCCTGCCCGGAGGAGAAAGCGGGATCAGTTTGATAATAGGCGGTTCTGACATTCGGGACCTGACAAAGTACTTCGAGTATTACACCGGGACTGATACGATCGGCTCCTTTACCTATCCCGTAGAGCTGAGTGGGGGAGGTTACATCCAGATCGACGTGAAAGCTTTCGATAACCTCGGCCGATCTTCAGTTTGGAGTAAAACCTTCCACGTGACGGCCGAGGAAGAGCTCGCGATCCAGGATTTCCTGCCCTATCCAAACCCCCTGAGGGATGAGGGCGGAGTCAGTTTCACCTTTATCATCAACAAGGAAGCCAGGGTTTCCCTGAAAATCTTCACTATAGCCGGCCGGCTTATATGGAAAAGCGGCTCTCTGTGGATGCCCGCCGGCGAAAACAGGATTTACTGGAACGGTCGGGATGGGGACGGCGACCTGCCGTCCAACGGTCTGTATTTCGTCAAGATCCTTGCGAAAGCCGGCAGGGAATCGGATGAAGCCGTTGAAAAATTGTTAATCGCACGATAAGGAGGTCGAACATGCCTAAAAACGAGAGATTGGAGGAAAAAATGGATACAGTGCTCGGGGCTGGCAGCGAAATAGAGGGAACCATTTCAGTCAGGGGTGGAATGAGGATCGATGGAAAGTTCAAGGGCAACCTGAACGTCCAGGGAACTCTCGTTGTCGGAAAAACGGGAAACCTCGACGGAGAAATCCATGCCAAAGAAGCCGTGATAGGGGGAATTCTCAAAGGAACAGTCAGAATCGACGAGAAGATAGAGTTCCAGAGCGGCGCCACTTTCGAGGGGGAACTGGTGTGCAAAGGGCTCATAGTACAGGAAGGCGTCAAATTCGACGGGACGTGCAGCATGTCGAAAAGGGAGGTGATACATCCCGTTCCAGAGAAAAAAGAATGAGGCTCTTCGATTCGCACACACACCTGAACGATCCCGCCTTCCAGGGGGAGATTGAAGAGACCATCAAAAGAGCAAGGGAGGCGGGCGTCGAAAAGATGGTGGTAGTGGGGTACGACGTTCCGTCTTCCAAAATGGCGGTGGAACTGGCGAAGAGGTACAGGGATGTCATCTATGCTTCCGTGGCCCTCCATCCTCATGACTCCGACAAGTTCACCCCAGAGATCTACGATGAGCTGAAAAGGCTGGCAGCTGAACCGGAAGTGGTCGCCATCGGCGAAACGGGTCTCGACTACTACAGGGATTATTCCCCAAGAGAGGACCAGAGAAAGGTCTTCAGGGAGCACCTCAAGCTGGCAAGAGAAACCGACCTCCCCGTGATAATCCACACGAGAAAGGCCTTCCCCGATCTTTTCAGCATTCTCGAGGAAGAGATGCCTCCGAGAAAGGGCGTTTTCCACTGTTTCTCCGGCGGCGAAGAGGAAGCCAGAAAGGCAGTGAGCCTCGGCTTCTACGTGTCCTTTTCGGGAAGCCTGACCTTTTCCAGGAAGCTGCAGCGAGTGGCAACTATACTCCCGGTCGACAGGATTCTGATAGAGACCGACGCCCCATATCTCGCGCCGGTGCCCATGCGGGGCAGGAGGAACGAACCTGCCTTCCTCGTTCACACCGCCAGGTTCCTCGCCGAGCTCCTCAATTGCAATCCCGAGAATATCGGCGAGATAACCTATGCCAATGCAGAGGAGCTGTTCTTGAGGTTTTGAAACTCGAAGTCTACACCATAGGGCATTCCACCCGTTCCCTCGAGGAATTAATTCAAATACTGGCTGAATACGGAGTGGAGGCCGTGGTCGACGTGAGACGTTTCCCCAGATCCAGGAAATATCCGCATTTCAACAGGGAAAACCTTAAAGAGGCACTCGAGAAGAGGGGTATAGACTATTTCTGGCTCGGCGACAGTCTCGGCGGAATGAGAAGGGCGCGTAAATACAAAGGTCAGCCCTGGGGCGGATACAGAGAACACATGGAAACAGAGGAGTTCAAGAAGGGCCTCGAAGAGCTGATCGAAACTGCTCTCAAAAAGAAAACGGCGATATTGTGTGCCGAGAGACTCTACTTCAGGTGTCACAGATTGCTGATATCCGAAAAGCTCGTGGAGATGGGAGCGAAGGTAATCCACATAATCGATCCGGGGAAAACTTACGAGCACAGACTCCGGGAAAAGGGCACTTCGCTCTTTCCTGACCATGAACCTCAAAGTAAGTTGCATGAAGGGGGACCTGAAACCTTATAATAAAGGGAGACTGTCAAAAAATTGGAGAAGATGAATGGTTAGAGGGAAATTGATCAAAATCGAAGAGGGCTCCCTGGAGGCCTTTGCCTCCCAGCTCCTCTCCAGCTTTGTCTCTTCAACTTCACATAGCCTGAATTTCGCATACTTCACCTTCTTCTACCATTCTACCTGGTCATGCCCTCATTCTCTTTCAAACGCTCAAAAGGAAGAATTCTTAGAATCTTTCTTTCACAACTGCGAAGAAATAAAGACATAAAATGCAGGCCAGGAAAGATATGATAAAAAGGTATGCCAAATTTGGAATAGTTGGCCTTTCTGGCCTGCTTGTGAATATCGGCATCGCATACATCCTGAAAAACATTTTTTCTGTCAAATCCCTCATTGCATCATCTCTGGCCATCGAGGTTTCCATCTTGAACAATTTTTTCTGGAATTCCATCTGGACGTGGCGAGACAGAGAACAAGAAGATATCTGGGTTCGCCTTCTTAAATATCATGTTGCAGTGAGCTTAGGAGCAATAATTAACATGGGAGCGGATTTTCTGCTACTTAAATCCACGACCATGCAGTATATACAGGCACATTGTGTCGGGGTTTTCGCAGGTTCAATTTTTAATTTCCTTCTTAATGACAAATGGACTTTCAACAAAAAACTGACTATTCACCGGTGGGATGCCATACTATTTTTGTTTATCGGGTTAATCACATATTTTGAAATTATTCTCGCCAGGAGAGTTGAGCTCTTCTTTGATGAAGCGTACTACTGGGTCTGGGCTCAGCATCTTTCACCGGGATACCTCGATCACCCACCATTTGTGGCCTGGATCATATACATATCTACAAGTATACTGGGTAAAACTGAACTTGGTGTTAGAATCCCCTTCATAGTCTTATCGTCTTTGACTACAATCTTAGTGTATTATCTTGCCTATGAGATACTGCGAAACAAAAAAATGGCTTTCTGGAGTGCTTTCTACGTACGACTCCTACCTCTCTTCAATATTGTGGGCATCCTCGCTATCCCTGATAATCCTCTTTTCTTCTTCTGGACACTTTATGCAATTATTACCTACAGGGCAATAAAATCCGGTGAGAAAAAATTCTGGTATTATGCTGGGGTAGTTTTTGGGTTTTCGCTTTTAACGAAGTATTTTGGTTTCTTCCTTCCCCTTATCACGTTCTTCTTTATTTTTCTCACAAATAGAAAGCTTCTGTTTAAAAAAGAGATTTACTTTTCGCACCTGATCGGATTTCTGATGTTTTTACCGAACATTCTGTGGAATCTTTCACATGGATTTGCATCTTTTAAGTTCCAACTTTCACATGGTTTCATGTCAGGTGGTCACACATTTTATAATCTGCGATTTCTTGCGGAAGCACTCTTAATAACAGTATCACCTCTCGCCCTTTTCGCATCAATATGGGGAATTATTTTGGGCCTTTACAGAGGTTTATTGAGGAAAGAGAGGAGATTCCTCTATATCTCACTCTATTCTTTTATCCCATTTATGACTTTTCTCCTTACCTCTTTGAAGTCAAGGCCAGAAGCACACTGGCCCTTTATAAGCTTTATTTTCACCGGAATACCTGTTGTTTACACAATTTTCTTACACTTAAAGGGCAGATATCTCCGTGTCCTTCAAAAGCCGGGGAGTCATCTAATCCGTGTGGCACTGAGTACATTAATTTTGATCAATTTTCTTCTATTTGCATCGCCCTTGAATGCAAACATCACGAAAGCTATCACCTATTTCTACGATAGAGTATCTGAAAAGAAAACGGGATTTGAAACGGGGTTTAAGCAACTCGCAGAAAAAGTGAAAAAGTACAAAGATTATCCTATACTCACGCCAAATTATCATATTGCTTCTGAGTTGGCTTTTTATATGGATTCATCGAATTGCTGTATATACAGTATCGATTTCAAAACAAGGCCTTCGATGTTCCGTTACTGGATAGATGATTCTAATTTTATGGGACAGGAGGTTATTTTCATTACTTATTCTGGCTACAGCCCTCCTGCGGATATGTTTGAAAATCCTATTAAACTTGAAGAAGTAATTGTAAAACCGGATTTTTCCGAATTTCGAGGATATACAATTTACAAAGCCGTATATACTAAAACGCGAGCAAAACGTCAAAAGGCTGTTAAAAATAAAAGTAAGGAAAATGAATTTTAGTAAAAGAAAGGCGTGTGTTCTCTTCAGCCCGAAACGGGGACAAGAGACCTCTTCTAAATCTCTCTTTGATAGGGGAAACTCGGAAATTTCTCCAGATAGGATTTATAAGAATTCTCTTCAGGCAGGAAAGTTAACGTGGAAATATGAGACCACCGATTCGGAGGTGTTCAACACATTGTGGAGCAAACGACAAACAGCAATGCCTGACAACCTCTAATTTAAATTAAGGGGCAAGGGTCTATTTGGATTTAGAATTATTTAACAGGCTCGGGGTTAAAAGAAAAAGGGGGTATGAAGATGAAGAAATTGCTCGCGGCAGGCATAATGCTGGCCTTTACTTCGTTGAATGCTCAGATGCTGTCCTTCGGCCTCAGGGGAGGGGTACAGCGTATCTCTAATGAGGGAAGTGAAAATTACCCCGCCATAGGGCTTTTCGCAACGGCCAAGCCTCCTCTGATAAATGCGGGCTTTCAGATATCCGCCGATTACTTCGGGAAAAAGAGTGAGATCGCAATTGGTTTTTGCGAAAGGAAAACGAAGATTCTTGCCCTCGATGCCAGCCTGTTTTACAACGTCCACATACCAACTACCCCTCTCACACTTTACTTCGGCATCGGCGGGGGAATTCAATCCTGGACGACGGAGGTGAAAGGATTCGAATGCGGAAACTCGAAGGATACCGACAACCATACCGACGTTCACGCGCTCCTCGGGACGAGGGTGAAACCACCTCTGTCTCCCGTAGGAGCAGTTTTTGAACTCAAGTACAGCAAAGTCTTCCTCGAAGACGATAATCTCAACGATCTCGGCTTTATGGGGGGACTCTATTTCGGGTTCTGAAAGAAAAAACTTAATCTCAGAAAAAAGAGGACATAGAGGCCGAGAAGAAGCAACAGTGTGCTCTTCTCGGATAAAAGGGCCATCTTAAAATCCGGACTCACGTTTTCTGCTGATGAATATCGCCTGAAGACTTTAGGAAGAAAGCGCGGGACGGACGCCCTGTATCTACTGTATTCCTCGCCAAATTTTTGCTCCAGATAAGATTCCTCGGCCCTGACGATAAGGTAATATTCGAGAAAAAAACCGATGAAATAGATGGCCAGCACCTCCCAGCGCAGGACCCCGAGAGCGACGGTGTAACCAAGGCCGATAAGAAAATTACCCAGATAGATGGGATTCCTGACGAAGCTATATGGCCCGGAGGTAACGAGGGTTTTCGCCGTTATCTCTCTCCCTCCCGTAGTAAGGCCTGCATAAGCGACGCTCCATAGCCTCAGGGCTTCGCCTAGGAGGCAGATGAGGAGGCCGACAATAAACAGACGGGAGTCCCATTTTGACAGAAACAGAACCAGAAGGAAATAGGGTATGCCGACATACCCCCTCTTCGAGAAAAGAACTTCCCCTATCCTCACAGCAACTTCGCCCTCTCGAGCCTCTGCTTTATTTTTTCGATGACCTCTTCCGCAAGCCTCTGGGCCAGTATTCCCTCTTCTGCAGACACGGGCGGAGTCCTGTCCTCGAGAACCGACCTAACGAAAGCCCTGAGTTCCAGCTTCAGGGGTTCCAGAGACCTGTCCACTTCGAGCGGGAAGGGCACTATCTCGCCGTTTCTCTTTCTGTAGAGGTCGATGCTCTTATTGAGATAATCGATGGAAATATAAGTGTCCTTCTGGAATAGCCTGATTTTTCTGAGTTTCTCAACCGAGACACGGCTGGCGGTCACGTTCGCTATCTCTCCGCCCTCGAACTCCAGCCTCACGTTGGCTATGTCCACCTTGTCTGTGAGGACGGGAACCCCCACAGCATCTACCTTCACGGGATACTTTCCCATAAAGTGGAGCAGAAGGTCGAGATCGTGTATCATCAGGTCGAGCACGACATCGACATCGGTGCCACGAGGGTTGTAGGGAGCAAGTCGATGGGCTTCTACAAACTTGGGGTCTTTTATGAATTCCTGAGCTCTCAAAACTGCGGGATTAAACCTCTCAATGTGACCAATCTGGAATTTGAGGCCGCCTTTTACAGCAAGGTCCAACAGTTCCTCGGCTTCCTTCACGGTCCTGGCCATGGGTTTTTCAAGGAAGAGGTGTCTGCCCGCCCTCAATACCTCCCTGGCCACCTCGTAATGCGACTCGGTCGGCACAGCACAGCTCACGGCCTCCGTTTCGCCGAGGAGTTCCTCGAGGCTCGAGAAGGCGGCAACGCCGTATCTCTCTCCCACAGCCTTCGCCCTCTCCCGGTCAATATCATAGACTCCCACGAGCTCCGACTCCTCGATCTCCGCCAGCACACGGGCATGCTGGCTCCCGAGGTGTCCGACACCCACTACACCTATTTTGAGCTTAACCGTCATCCTCTCCCTCGCCTGATTTCAGCGTTATGCCCCTCTTTGAAGTTTCTATGAAGCCCAGGAGGTTCTTTAGCTCCTCCGTGATCGGCAGCTCCTCCCTTATCCGATCCAGAGCCTGAGAGAGGTTCAATCCGCTCCTGTATATCAGCTTGTAAGCCTTTCGAAGGGTCATAATGACATCGGAGGGAAATCCCCTTCTCCTGAGACCGACCACATTCACCCCTATAACCCGGAGCGGAATCCCGAGGGCCATGAGGTAAGGAGGGACATCCTGCGTCACCCTGGAAAACCCGCCGATAAAGGCGTGTTCGCCAACTCTAACGTATTGATGGAAAGCCACGAGCCCTGAGATGTAGGCATAATTCATAACCTCGACATAGCCTGCGAGCTGCGCCATGTTAACCAGCACCACATCGGAGCCTATCCTGCAATTGTGCGCGATATGGACGTAGTCCATTATGAAGTTCCTGTCGCCTATCCTCGTCTCCTCACCCTCTCCGGTGGCCCTGTGGATTGTAACGAACTCACGTATCCTGTTATCCTTTCCTATCACGAGCCTGCTTCTCTCGCCTTTGAAGGACAGATCCTGAGGGGGAAGGCCTATGGCCGAACCGTGGCCGATCTTGGTTCCCTCGCCGATCTCGGTGTCGCCCACGATCCTGACGGAGGAGGAGATAACCGCGCCTCTCTTTATTATCACGCCATCTCCGATGTAAGAGTAGGGGCCGACCTCCACTTCGTCCTCGATAACGGCCTTACTGCTGACGTAAGCGGAAGGGTGAATCTTCGTCATTTTCTCTCAACTATGGCTGCCATCATGACCGCAGAGGCAGCTACCTGGCCGTCAACCCGTGCCTCTCCTCTCATTCTGGCCATCCGCCCCTTAAACCTCAGAAGCTCCACTTCGAATATGATCTGATCGCCGGGTCTCACCGGCCTCCTGAACTTGACCTCATCGATCCCGCTGAAGTAAAGAAGCTTGTTTTCGCGATCCTCAACCCTTGATAGAAGCAAAACGCCGCCGACCTGGGCCATCGCCTCCACTATAAGCACCCCCGGCATTATGGGATCGCCCGGGAAGTGCCCCTGGAAAAAGGGCTCGTTTATGGTGACGTTCTTGAGGCCCACAGCTCTGTTTTCCTCCACCTCCAGAATTCGATCAACGAGGAGAAAGGGATATCGATGGGGCATAAAGGAAAGAATATCCATAATGTCGAAAGCAGGAGGAGCAAGGCTCTTCTGAAGTTTTCTGGCGAAGGCGATGTGGTGAGCGTGGCCAGCCCGATCCGCCACAACGTGCCCTTCTACCCTTTTCCCCACAAGGGCCAGGTCTCCGAGGAGGTCGAGGACCTTGTGCCGCACAGGCTCATCGGGAAACCTGAGAGGTCCATTGATGATCTTACCTTCCCTGAAGACTATTGCGTTATCTTCGGTTCCTCCTTTAGCCAGTCCTCTCTCCCTTATTGCCTCCAGGTCATCGTAAAAAACGTAGGTCCTCGCCGGAGCGATTTCCCTGGAGTAAACCTCAGGGGTTATATCGAGACTGATATACTGCGGGGCAAAGCCCTTATCCGGATAGTCAATCCCATAGCTGACCCTGAGCTTACCCTGGAGCGGGAGAAGAGTTATGGTTACGCCTCCTTCCTGGTATAATACCGGTTTTTCCGGGACGAGTATCTCCCTCTCGACATCCTGTTCCACTATGCCGGTTTTCTCTATCTCCTTGACGATCGGCAATGAGCTTCCGTCAAAAGAAGGGGGTTCGGGAGCATTGAGCTCTATGCGGGCGTTGTCGATGCCCATCCCATAGAGGGCTGAGAGAACGTGTTCGACCGTGTACACGGCCACTTCACCTATCTTCAACGACGTGCCCCGCTCCGTCGAAACAACGTTTTCCAGGGAAGCCACGATGCTGGGAGATCCCTCTATATCTCTTCTCACGAATACGAAGCCGGTCCCGGGAGGGGCCGGCGATATCTCCATTTCCACGGGCTCACCGGTGTGCAGCCCTCTGCCCTTAAGACTGATCTTCTCCTTTAGTGTTCTCTGAGCCGGCAAGTTTCTCCTCCAGTTTTTTCAGCCTCTTCCAGATCTCTGGAAGCTTGTAAAAAAGCATCTGTGACTTGAGAAAACTGCCTCTCTCGCGGGCGAAATACCCGGAATATACTTTCCCCGGGGGAATGCTCTGTGTTATCCCGCTTTTTGCCATTATCACCACATTATCTCCTATTACGAGGTGGTCTGCAATGCCGACCTGGCCGCCCATCATCACCCCACTGCCCACCTCCGTGCTCCCTGCGATACCGGTCTGAGCTGCTATCACAGTATCGGATCCGATGGTAACGTTGTGCCCTACCTGGACGAGGTTGTCGATCTTGGTTCCCCTGCCGATTCTCGTCTCCCCGAGAGTAGCCCTGTCTATCGTCGCGTTTGCCCCTATCTCGCAATCGTCCTCTATAACCACCCTTCCGATCTGCGGTATTTTGACGTATTTTCCATCGATCCTGAAAAACCCGAAACCGTCAGCTCCTATTCTGGCTCCCGAATGCACGATCACCCTGTTGCCGACAACACAGTTAGTTCCGATATAGACCCCCGGATAGAGAATGCAATCATCGCCGATCGAAGCCCCATCCCCCACATAGGTAAAAGGATAGATCCTCGTGTTCCTTCCTATGCTCACATTCTTTCCGATACAGGAAAAGGGCATAATGGCGGAGCCATCCCCAACCGACGTGCCCTCCCCTACCCGCGCGAGCTCCGATACTCCCGGAGGGATCTCTTCGGCAGGGGCATATCTCTCGAGGAGGGCGATCATAGCTCTCCTCGGATCGGGCACCAGTATAAGGGCTGAGGCTTCTATCTTGCCGGGCCTCTGGCCCGCTATGAGCACCCCGACCTTTTTGGGATCTATTTTCTTCTCAAAATCCGGAGATAACAATAATGCGGTATCGCCTTCGCCCGCCTGTTCGAGGGGAACGGGCTTCCTAACGGGAGCATCGGGATTTCCCTCGAGGTCGCCTCCGAGAAGTTCAGCAAGCTCACTTGCCTTCAAGCCCCTTTCTCCCTTCCGGTGGAGTTCAGTTCATCGACTATCCTCAAAAGCTCGATGATGTCATCTATATCGTAATCGGCTCCCGAATTCACGGTGCCGAAGGTATCCCCGTAGCGGGCGAAAACGGTTATCATCCCGATTTTGGCGGCGCCTGTGATATCCCTTTCCGCCCAGTCTCCCACCATGATACTCTCGCCGGGCTCGACGCCCAGCCGCTCAAGAGTGATGAGGAAGGGCTTTGGAGAGGGTTTTCTCTCCTTCGAATCATCGTAGGTGACGACAACCTCGAAAAAGTGGTGAAGGCCGAAATGAGCCAACCTCGTCCAGGCCTGCAGCCTGGGGGCATCGGAAACGACAGCAAGCCTCAGTCCTCTCTTCAGAAGCTCCATGAGGGTATACTGGACGTGAGGATAAAGGACAAGGGATGCCTCCTTGGCCCTTCTGTAAGCTACAATTCCAGCCGCCAGGATCCTGTAATCGATATCCCCTACATACTCCGCGAGGAATTTGTCGAAAACCTTCTGGTCCTCAATGCCCTCCCTTTTGTAGACCTCGAATATCTTATCGATGGCTTCCTCTTTGCTCATGGTCAGCCCGGCATCTATCATCGCCTCTACGGCGGAGATGACGGACTGCTCCTTCATGCGCATAAAATCCACAAGGGTATTATCGAGGTCAAAAACTATCGCCTTTATCACCGCCCTTCATTATAGCTTCAGCAAATCGGTATTGTCAACAGGTTCAAAGGGAAAGCCCTCGCATTCTCTTTTTGCCTATTTAAGGCTGGTGTTTATTTCTTTCAGGACGAAATTTCGGGACAAAATTAGAAAGAAAAGTTTTAATAAGGAACCGAAAGGGAGAAATAATAATCTCGATAAAAAATGACAGGGAGGCAAGGCAGATTCGGAGCATTAACTCTGGCACATAAGGCTCGAGATTACAGGACCCGGCTACGAATTATCTCACTGAGATAGGGTAAAATCCAAAACACTTTCTCTTTTCTCCTGAATTCCCAAGTTTCCCTTAAAATAAAAGGTTTTATGCCCTTATCCTCTTCTGTTATTCAGAGTCAGGCTCCCTTCTCTTCTTCTCCTTTTCTGCGCCTCATATAATCCTCTATTGCGGCCTTGATCCCCTGTTCAGCCAGAAGGGAGCAGTGCATCTTCTGAGGCGGGAGTCCACCGAGAGCCTCAGCAACGGCTTTATTCGTTATTTTGAGGGCCTCCTCGATGGTCTTCCCCTTTATCATTTCTGTGGTAACCTATGAGCTGGCGATGGCTGCCGCGCAGCCGAAGGTCTCGAACCTGCAGTCCACTATTTTCCCGTCCTTCACTTTTATGTAGATCCACATCACGTCGCCGCAAACGGGATTGCCCACCTTCCCAACCCCGTCGGCGTCCTCTATCTTCCCCACATTACGGGGATGCATGAAATGCTCGATAACTTTATCGCTGTACAT
>DRBW01000073.1 GCA_011042705.1 Caldifarciminota bacterium | reverse complement strand
GATTGTTGTTAAAGAACATGAGTCCATAGCGAACACCCGAAGCTGTTCTCTGCAGGATGCCCTGAGGGCTCTCCGTTATCTTTATCCTGACCCTGTAACGCGCAATGGGGCTGGAATACATGTAGGAATCGTCGTCTACATACAGATAGGGACCGGATCTCCCCCAGTATCTCGCCTCGGGGTGAGGAGATACCCCGGAACCGGGATGGTATTTTCTGTTCTGGTAGTCCCTCGGATAGGGATCTGCCACCAGGAACATGTTGGAGCCCTCTGTTTCCACCCTGCCGCCGGTCAGCACTTTTCTCGCTATGTCCCATCGGATCATTGTTACCCAGTTCAGGAAATTACCGCTCCAGTCTCCGTAATCGTCCTCCTGAAAATATCCGTCGCTGTAAGTCCCGATGTAGGTATATCTTTTCTCCGGGTCGAAGATGCCATAGTAGAGCTGTGTTGAATCGTAGCCCGATGCTATGTTGCTGGGGTAGTCATCGTTGTCGTAGGCCGCCCATAACATACTTCCCGAATTGTCCAGAATTATGAGTACGTTGGGTGGAACGAGATTCCCAACGAAAGGAGGGACGGAACAGTAATCGGCCATATCCTGAGCGAAAAGGGTTGCTGTTGCCAGAGAGATGATTAAAACAAGACAAAAAGAAAGGCGCTTCATTTTATCACCCTCCGTGGATGTTAATGCTCTTTCTATAAAGAGCTTCTATCTGCACCCTCGAGGATCTGGGTCCTCGAGCGGTGGATATTATTCTGTAATAAACCGCAGTCCCGCCGCCAGCTGAGCCCTTTCCGAGGCCCTCGTAACCGGCGGCGAACTCCACGGCGCCTCCGGTTACGTGGGCCGCAAAAAGCCTTTTTATCTCGACTTTTACGTGATATGATCCGAGGTCCGTTTCCTGATCCGAGGGGTCGCCTCCCTCGACGAAAGACTTCTCAATCTCGGCGACGCCCAGATCAACTCCAGCCTGGGCAGCTTCCAGTGCATTGCTGTATCTTCTCACACCCCCAGTGATCTCCAGCCCCTTGGTGGTCATGTAGATCGCATATATTCCCACCAGCATCGCAGCAGCTAGAAGAATAAGAACCGTGATCAGGGCTATGCCTCTGTCATTTTTTGCCGTCATTTTAAATTCCTCGGTATGGCAAGGGCCCTCAAAACTGCCCTTCTGTAATGCCTTCCTATGGAATCGACGTCAACAGTGCGGTCCTCCATCGTTATCTGGTCATGGGGATAGACGAACCGGGGATCGTATTTTCCCGTTCGGAGGAGGATATTAAAGCGCACGAGCTTGAGCTGCTTCCTGAGCGTCTGATAGTTATAGCTGTTTATGTCGTTCGCCCAGAGATCCACCCTTCCGTCCTCATCGGTATCGAGCCCGTAAGCCAGCTGAAAATCCTCAACTGGCTCGAGAAAAGGCACCCCGTTTCGCTTTAGAACGAGGCTATCCAGAGTATATGTGACCACTGCGGGCGTTCCGCCAGCGGGTAGAACATAGGCGAAGCTCCCCCTGGCCACGGAGACCGGGTTGCTCAGAGTAAGGTCATATGCCGGGTCAGGACTTCCGTCGCCATCGAGGTCCTGGCCCACGGTCTCCGTGAGGTTAGTGACCTGAGCAGGGCCGTCGATCAGGGTCTTCTCGTCATTGAGAAATATGAGGTTGTCGCCCACGCTCACGTTGTCCTGGCTCCACCTCCGCACTTTTACCGTGTGAGAAGATTGAACCCTCTCCATCACAAAAGTCCACTTACCGTAGCCGGTGGAGGCGTCAAAAGCATTGCCGAGGAGCGCGATTGAATCGGGCGACGAGGAGGAATTTCCCGAAACTATTGCCCTGAGGCTGTTGGGGAGTCCATAGCCGGCCAGCAATATGTCCCTTTTCATCAGGTTCTCTCCCACCTGAACCTCTGAACGGGCCTGGGCAATTCTCCTTTCGGTGTGGGAGTGGCGCATCTGCGTGAGAAAGACGTACAGGGCACCTATCAGGATCACTGAAGTGATTGCCACCGCTACCAGGAGCTCAATGAGGGAAACTCCCCTTTCATTTCTTACCATCTGTACCGCCCCCTTACCAGGTCCACTTTGGAAGTGTGCCTGTAATTGTTCTTCGTCCAGATGGTTATCACCCTTATCGTTTTCATCTGAGCTGCGGGAACGTCATCGGCCACATTCCAGACTATACTGTAGTTCCGCAGGTCCTCGTCTACCAGGCCGTCTCCGTCGTTATCGAGGCCATCGGCCAGTTCCTCATCGGTCCTTCCATCGCCGTCGTCGTCATTTCCCACCAGCACCGAGCTGTGATCCGGATTGGATATATCGTCGAGATCGGTCGTGTCGCCGTCGTCCTGAAGCAGGGCATCGTCATAATCTGCGAGCTGAAGGTCCTGTGCCGTCTGTTCAGCGAGGAGCCGCCCCCAGACTATCTCTTTGTTTTGTTTGTTCGCCCTTATCGCGTAAAAACTGAGGTTTAAAAGGCCGAGAAGACCGATAGCCAGGATGGCGAGCGCCACCATCACTTCGATGAGAGAAAATCCCCTGTCATTCATTGCCATATCGTTCCCCTCCAGAGGCATGCCTTGATCCTCCCGGTGGCCGCACGGACAGAGACGGCTCTGGTATTTTTGCCCTCCGTTAGGTATACTGCACCGTCGTTTCCCCGGAGAATGCCCCACAGGTTAAATCTCGCCCTGTTGTTATCGAAGCTGATGCCGTCCGATGGCGGTGTGCCGCTTTGATTGGAACAGGCGAGTTTGTCGACGTCAGGTGCGGCTCCATAGTAGATGCCCTTGTCCAGCCAGTATTTCCTTCGAGTCGAGGTCTCTCCGACGGCGCTGCCGTCGAGCGTCCCGTTATTCCTGTAAGAGGGGCTTATTATGTCATCATCGGTGAAGAGGATTCCATCGGGACCCGGCGAAGTGATTCCGTTGTCGCTGAACACGGTGTAGGAGGAGTCGGAGGGGGAGAAGATGACGACCCAATCGTTTCCCGTTTCCATCGCCTTTATCCTGGCGTATTCCAGGGCGGAAAATACCGCGTCCTGAGAGCGATTGAGTGCCGCGCGCCGGACGGTCCCCCTGAAGCTCGGATAGCTCAGACCCGCAATTATGGCTATGAGCGCCACGATTATGAGAATCTCTATTAGAGTGAAGCCGAGATCGGCTTTTTCCACTTTTTCACCCCTCTTTTTACCTTTAAAATATGTATTATTAGAGGGGTTGTCAATACAAAGTCCCCAAAAGGACGTAAAGTGAAAGGCTGTGAGATTTTTTATCAGTTTTTCACTCCGAAGCCGTAGTCTCCACTATCTGAGGCGTGACGAAAATCATCAGTTCCGTCTTGTTCACCTCGTGCTTTGTGTACTTGAACAGATTTCCGATGATCGGTATGCTGGAGAGGAGGGGAACTCCCTTCTTTATGTCCTGGGATTGAGTCTTGATTATTCCGCCGATCACCACCGTCTCGCCGTTGTTAACGGTCAACTTGGTCTGTGCTTCCTGGGATGAGATTACCGGTCCGACCGCTCCCGGGGCCTCGCCAGCTATGTCGCTTATCACCGGATGAAGTTCCATGACGATCTTACCATCGGGACTTATGTGTGGTGTGACTGTGAGCTTGAGGGCAACGTCGAAGAACTGGATGATCTGGTTTCCTGCGAAGTCTCTGGTAACTATGGGGATCTTTTTGCCCGAAAGGATCATCGCTTCCTGGTTGTCTGCGACCAGTATGCTTGGTTCTGAAAGGACGTTTGCCTTGTTCTCGTCCTCGAGGGTAGAGATTACCATATCGAGCTGAGCCTGGGACAGGAGCTTGCCGAAGTAGAAAGCGGCGTTCGAAGAGGGGGGTGGTACGGAGAGCTCGGCGCCCGTATGGGTGGATGTGCGCACGTCCTCCATGTTCCCGGCTCTCCAGACGATGCCGAGTTCCCTGAGAGCTCCGTAGTTCACTTCCACGAGCTTCGCCTTGACGAGTACCTGAGGAGTGGGGTTATCGATGCGCGCGAGGATATCTTCTATCCTCGACATGACCATGGGGATGTCGGTCACAATAAGTGAATTGGTTCTGGGCTCCACCTTGATAGATCCTCGGGACGATAGCATTCCAGAGATGACACTTTCCAGTTTCTTTGCCTTGGCGAACTTGACGCTGAAGATTCTTGTCTCGAGCTTCATCGCCTTTTTGCTGTCCTCCATTTCCGCCGCCGTCATCACCTTTATGATGTTGTCCTCTTCGATCATGGAGAAGCCGTTTATTTCCAGGACTGCTTTCAGCGCCTGCTTCCAGGGGAGATTCCTCAGTTTGAGGGTAACAGTGCCCTGGACGCCTTTCGTGGCGACAATGTTCACGCCGCCAATATCGGCGAATGCCCTGAGCACTGTCCTTATGTCTGCGTTCTCGAAATCCATGGAGACGAGACGCTCTCCCTGGATTTCCTGCCCATACAGCCCCGAACCGATGAGGGCCATCAAAATAAAGCTCTTAACGATCATAGCCTTCATTGCGACCTCCCTTCCAGCGATTGATCTTTTTCTAACTTCAGGATAACCTTTCGGTTGAATCCGTAATCGCTCAAAAGAAACACCACTTCATTGTCCCTTATATCGAGCACTGAACCGCCCCTCACCCTGTCCCCCTTGCGCAGGACGAAACCCATTCCGTTCACGTCTTTGAGGAGGGCCAGGCTCGTGTCTCCCTGATGGATGATTCCCACGAGCATCGCGCTGCCCACGTTCAATAGGGTATCGCCCTTTTCCTGAGAGAGCAGCGGCTCAAAGGGATCCCTTCTGCCGTAGCTGTTGTAGAAGAAGAAAGAGCCGAGCACGGGGCTTATCCTTATTGTTTCTTTAGCTTTTTCCACTATAACGGCGAGGGTGTCGGTTTTGGGAAGCAGGGCATATTCCACATCCGTGTTGAACTTTATGTTTATCCTCACCGATGGGGCGGGAGTGACTTTAAACTGTGCTCCCGATATGGAACCCACGCACTCGTCTTTGATCTTCAGGTTCCTGAAGGATACTTTGTAAAGCGCGCTGTCGATGTCGACAGTCAGTATTTTTTCTTCGGGTTTCAACGTATCCCTGTATCTCGTTATGGGGGCGGAACCTATGATCAGGATCTCCCTTATTTCGCCGGTGCGTTCGAACTTGATTTCCTTCACGTTCAGGAAGGGCTCTGCGGAAAGAAGCAGGGGAAATAGAATCAGGGATACTAACGCAGTTTTTGTCTTGTTTCTCATTTTTTCCCCTCCTCAGCTTGAGCCGGTTTTGGCATATAGATGAAGGTGGAAGCGGTGAAACTCACCTCCATCGTCTGGGCGGGCACTTTGGGGTTTTTGAAGGTGTTCATGCTGAGGTGGCGTATTTTCGTCAGTCGCGGCAGGTTTACGAGGAAGCTCAGGAAAGTGCCGAGCTCGTGATAGCCCGACCTGACCCTGATCTCAGCCGGATATTCCGTGTAGAGCTCGTGGCTGATGGGTTGTTGAGGTTTAAAGAGAAGAAAGTCTATTCCCGAGCGCCTGCCAGCGTCGGCTATTTCTCTCAGCCATTCAGGTAGATCCTGTTCCGTCGGCAGGTATTTCTTGAGCACGTTCCACATTCGCGTGAGGGAGTCGAGTTCGGCTTTCACCTTGTCGATGTTCATGGCCCTGGCTTTCAGGACGTCGAGATTTGTCTGTGCTTCTTTCAGTTCTGTCTTGAGTTTGGTGAGGTTTTTCTTCCTGGGACCATAAATCATGCTGTTGTAGAAGAAAGCCAGGACCATCGATACGATCAACACCACGAGAAACGTATTCCTGAACGAAGCCTTTTTAAAGTCCATATTCTCTCCTATGGTGAGGCAAAAAGGCCCAGGTGCACGGGCGGAAGGTCATATTCCTCTCCGAGCTCCAGGTAATAGTCAGGAGTCATGTAGGTTTTGCCCTCGTAGGTGAAGATCAGGTTCACTTTGGCATAGTACTTGTAGGAGAAAGAACATTCGTAGGTGTGCCCCAGGTAAAAAGCGACGTCATACTTGCCGGTCGAGTCTGTGTAGGAGGTATAATCGGGGACGAGGGATGCATCATCTACCCTCACGATGACGAAGACGCTCTCCACGGGTTCGGTAAAGGTGCTGTCGGTGTACACATATCCTCTCACCACCGTGTTTACAGGATTGTCTTCGCTCTGCTGACACCCTCCCACGAGGAGGGCTATTACGAGCGAAGCTATAAGCCCCAAATAAACTCTGGTTTTCATCTTTTACCTCCTTTTAAGCTCAGGATTTGTGACGACGACGAGTTCAAAGCTGATCACGGACTGTCCCTCTTTCTCTTCCTTGGAAGACTGAATGAGCTCGACGTTTCCAAAAGCTCTGGATTTCGCCAGAATATCGAGTAAATCGGTCAGATCGAAAAAGGAGAGAGCAGCTCCCTTAATTCTCAATCGCTGGGCGCCCGACATCATTTCTTCCTCGACGGCGAGCTGGGTAAGCCACACCCCGTCGGGAAGGATTCTGTTCAGTTCATCTAAGACTTTGACGGGCACATACCTGCCTTCGGCGAGCTGCCCGAGAAGTTGAATTCTCCGCCTGATCTCGTTTCTCCTGGCCTCGACCACCTTGAGCTCACCGACTTTCTTCCTGTAAATCTCCTGTTCCGCCTTAACTTCCACCAGCCGCGCTTTCAGCTTTTTGGTCTGGGAGGATACCCTGACCGACGTCCCGACGACGAAGGCTGCCACGAGTATCGGCGGGATCGCCGTGAGAATCGCTTCGGGCACCGTCATGAAGGGCGGCTTCTCGAGCTCTCTTTCCTCGAAGGGCAAAAGGTTTATGGCAATCCGGGGTTTCCCCGCCTTCCTCAGCGCGAGGCCGAGGGCGGTGGCGAAGAGAGGAGATAGCCGGGTCTGATCTTCTTCGGAAATTACCCCCTCGCCGAGCCTGAACCTGGAGAGAGGATCGACTATCTCGACGGGTTTGTTATAGCGTTTTGAGAGGAATTCCCGCAGGTTAACGATCTTGGCCCCGCCTCCAGCGAGATAAATCCTGTCGAGGTTATTCCCGTTTTCGGAAGCAGGCCTGAACACGGGAAATAGCCTTTCAAGGTGCTCGGCCATTTTCTCATGGATGGATTCGGCGATCCTCTTTACGTCTTCGGGGTCAAAATCATTTCCTTCTTCGCCGAGCAAAACCGAGCTGGCTTTTTCGCTGGGTAGGTCCATGAACCTCATGAGAGCTTCGATATATACCTTAGAAGCGATAGGTATCTCCCTGTTGGCTGAGTAAGTCCCACCGGAAATCAGGAGCACGCCGGTACTTTCATATCCCACATTGATAACCGCGTAGCGTTCTTCGTCGTTGATATAATCGATGGAAGCGAGGAGGTTCAGGAGAGCCATGGGGTCGAGGTCGATGACAAGAGGTTTGAATCCGGAACTGCGCACTATGTCGAGCAGGTTGTAGACAGCATCGTTTTTAGCCGCCACCAGCAGTATTTCCATCTCCTCGGTTACCTCATCCTTTCTCAGTACCTTATAGTCCCAGCTCACATCGGAGAGATCGAAGGGGATATTCTCACGGAGCTGCCACTGTACCGACTCGTGGATTTCCTTGTCGCTCACGAGGGGCATGGTTATCTTTTTGACGATGACTCCTCTGCCGGCTATGTTTATCACGGCTCTGTTGGTGGTGGGGGCGCACCGCTCGCGGAGTTCGTTGAGCTTGTCGATGACGACCTGTCGGTCCATTATTTCCTTGCCCACTATCGCCTCGGGCGGAAGTTCTTCTACTCCGTAACAGAGGAGCCTGTAACCCCTCGATTCCCTCTTTACCTCCACGAGTTTTAGAAATCTACTTCCTATGTCGAGTCCGAGGAAGGTCTTGCCTTTCCCCGGGCCTCCTTTCCCTTTTTTAAACAGGTTTAAGGCCATCTATTCCCCCTTTTAACGAAAATTGCTGAGTATTTGTTCCACAAGCCCGAGCGTTATCTCGACCTCGCCGTTTCTGGAAAGCGCTTTGAGCTGCTGAGCAATTGCGAATATCTCGCGAAGAT
Source organism: Caldifarciminota bacterium (assembly GCA_011042705.1). Taxonomy (GTDB): domain Bacteria; phylum Hydrothermota; class Hydrothermia; order B15-G9; family DRBW01; genus DRBW01. Next base: position 4,451 of record DRBW01000073.1, on the reverse strand, counting down.
TTGACGACGTGTTGCGTGCGATCAGGTTCTCTATGTCTTCTGCGAGTTTGTTCTTCCCGAGCAATTTCTCGAGAAGTTTTTTCTTGAGTTCGGCGCTCGGAGAGCCGAGCTGGGCCACCACAAAGCCCGAGACCCTCGCCCTGAGCGACGGGTCAAGGGATTCGATGTTCTTAAGAGGTTTTGAGGTGGCCAGGGCTACTTTTCTCCCGTCCCTTAAAGCTCTATCGAGCAGGAGCGAAAGAAAGGATTGGGATGCCCTGCTTTCCCCGATGGCGTCAAAATCATCGAGGAGCAGGGTTTTGCCCTCAAGGGCTTCAAGGAGAGCCAGAGCGTTGCTTCTCTGGCCCTCAGCCGTGAGGGTCAGAATGGGGACACTGAGATACTCAAAGGGCTCGTTGTTCTCTTCGAGAGCACCGGCAATGCCTTGCAGGATGTGGGTCTTCCCTGTCCCGGGTTCACCCACTATCGCCAGATACTTAACGTCTTTTCCCTCGATGAAGCTTTTTGCCATCGAGAGCGCCAGCGAGTTGGAATCATCCTCAATAAAGCCGTCGAGATTCATCCCTTCGTCTCTCGGGATTCTCGGGGAAATCACGAAGTCCTCCCGGGCTCTTTTGTCCAGGTTTTTCGAGTAAATGCTCGAGATGGCCTTTTCTATGTCGGAGATTCGGCTGACAAAAGGATATATGCGGAGATCGGTAACTTTCTTTATTTCCGACAGCGCCATGGCGTCGAGAGGGTTGGCCATGGCAACCGCGAGGGAATTCTTGCTTTTCCTAACGGCAATAGCCTTAAAGGTGAGGGCCACTCTGAGTGGGATGTGATAGACAGCCTCGGGGTCGATCTCGAGCCTGGAGAGATCGAGATAATGAACGCCGAAGTATTTGACGAGGAGTTTTATCAGATCGTCCTCAGAGAGAAGTCCAAGATCCACAAGGTTTTCTTCAAGAGTTCCTCCCTTTTCCCACTGGCGCTTGAGGGCTTTTTCGTAATCGGATCTCTTGAGATAACCCTCTTCGAGGAGAAATTCGCCGAGCGTGCTGTATTTCGCTGCCGTCTTCGTCATTTCAGTGCCTTCTCCTCTGTTTGCCCGATATTTCTTCCATCTTCCCCTGGATTTCCATGAAATTCCTGTCGAGCATATAGGCCTTTCTGAGGGATTCCAGAGATTCCCGCACTTCTCCGCGCTTTTCGTGGGCAAGGCCCTTCCAGTAATTAAGTTCCACCCTGTCCTTCACTTTCACGGCGAGTTCCAGGCCCCTTTCGAAAGCCATCAGAGCCAGTTCCGCCTCACCCCTTTCCAGAAAAGCCCTTCCCAGAAAAGCATATATTTCCGGGGATTCCTCTATCGAAAGGGCCTTCTGAAAGCTCGATATAGCCGCCTCGTATAGGCCCATGGTGAAAAGTTGCTTTCCTTCCTCCACGAGTTCCCGAAGGTCCTCGGAGCGGGAAACCCCGAGGTTCTCCTTTATGCTCACAAGGAGAGAGATGAGGTGAGCCCGGGTTTTGATATCGACTTCCTTTTCCGGTACTATTTCTTTTTTCTTTTGAACCTGTTCTTTTTCTTCCCTTCTCTTTTCCGGTTTTTTCTCCTCTTCCTGTATTTGCTCTAAAGTTTTTTCTTCCAGGACCTCCGACCCCATGCCGTGGGCAAGGCTCAGGTCTCCAAACCCCTCCACGATTTCCTGTAGCTTGAGAAAAAGCCTTTCAAAGCGGGGCTCGTTTATCATGTCCTTCGATATCTCAGAAGCCACTTTCCTGAAACTGTTCATGACCCTGTCAATCTCGTTCCTGCCGAGCCCCATGTCCAGACACTTATTCAGGTAGTCGACGGCCTCGTCGTGATATCCCAGGAGAGAAGAGAGCTCGGCCAGCTTTATGTAAACCCTCTTGGAATTTTCATAGCGACTGATTTTCTTGGCGAGAGCATAGGCATTTTCGGGAAGGCCATCTGCCTCGAATTTTTCGAGGGCTTTCCAGTAATTATTCAGGGCATTGGGAATATCACCCTTCCGCAGGTAAGCATCGCCGAGGGAATTGAAGATCTCCGGATTTTCTATCCCCTCTTTTATGAGTTTTTTATACTCTTCTATCGCCCTGTCGTAATCTCCAAGAGCGAGATACTTCAGGGCATCCTTTTCGACACGAGCCCTCATTTGTTTGTCCCCATTCGTTTAAGTATGATATTTTGCAACAACTGCGTTGTCAAGTATTGCAGGTCTAAACAAACTGATTTAAAGGCAATCGGGAATCCTGGATGGGTTAGATGCCCAGTGAACTGAGAACAAATTTTTCTAAGAAGAGATAAACCAATGCTCCGGCGGAAAGAAAAGGTCCAAAAGGGATGACGTTCCCCTTTTTCCTCGCCAGAAACCAGATCCCGAAGAAGCTGCCGAGGATAGAGCCGGCGAAAAGAGCGAAGAGAACCCCGGCGGCGCCGAGAAAAGAACCCACGGCCATCATGAGTTTTACATCTCCGCCTCCCAGCGCCTCTTTTTTGAAGAGGGCTTTTCCAAAAACTGCCACCGCGTACATCGTCAGGAGACCGGAGATTATTCCCAAAAGGGAGGCAAAGGGAGATAAACCTCCCGGGAGGAGAGAGAGGATAAATCCGAGCGCCGTGAGGGGCAGGGTTATGCGGTCAGGCAGCCTGCCCGTGTCGATGTCTATGAAGGACAGGGCCACAAGACAGGCGATGAAGGGCAGGTAGATGAGGAAGTCCACGCCCACTCCCGTCTTGATATAGAGGGATAAAACCAGCAGGCCCGTGAGAAGTTCTACCAGGGGATACCTGGGTGATATGCTGGCGCCACAGTACCTGCATTTGCCCCTGAGCAGCATGTAAGAAAGAAGGGGAATGTTGTCGAGGGGACTCAACCTGTGCCCACATGAAGGACAATGGGATGGGGGATAGACGATGGACATCCCCCGCGGAATCCTGTATATGCACACGTTCAGGAAACTGCCCAGGACAAGTCCCAGCACAAAGGCGAAGGCGGCAAACATGAATTGGTATATACTGCTTCTCGAGGATCATTTCAACCTCTTGAAGCTCTTGCTGTCAGGGACTTTTCAAGGGACTTGCATAAACTTTGCATTGCCTTTATTTTAAAGAAGCGCGAAATTCTGGGAAAATATCCACAAGGGAGGTTTTAGCATGATGTTTTTGAAGGGCCTGTTATATTTGAACCTGGTGTGGTACATAGGAATTCCCGGGGCCAATACCAGGGGAGTGAAAGACGCGGTTCCCTTTTCTCTGGTCGAAAAGGTGGCTGTGGAAGAAGCCCGTGCCCTGTGGAACACCGATGCCTATGGTCCCGTAATACCCTATGTGGACTTTGAGGGCAACATCGCTGCCTATCTTTTTACCTTTAAGATAGGCAGCTCCGTATTCCCTCCGGTCAGCGAGATAGAAAGAGAAAGGGCCGATGCGGAGTTGCTCATCGAGCGGGCAAGAGCTGAAGGCGATCGCGATCTATTGAACAGGGCTCTTTCGCTTTACTTCGGCTATGAGAAATACGGGAGTATAGTGGTCGGAGCCAGGTACAGCCGTCCGCCTGTGATAGAAAGAGGAGCTCTACTTCCCAGGTATTACACCGTCGGCAAAAAGGCTTTGAGAAAGGCCGAGGAATACCTGGGCGAGGAGGCAGTGTTGACGAGGATATACTATGTGGGCCCCCCCGATAAGTGGTACGAATTCAAAGGCAGAAGCGGACGGAGTGTCATAGTGGATCCTTTCTCTCTCAAGGTTTATCCTGCGGAGAAACTGCAGGAGTTCAGGCCCAGCAAGAAGGGTCTCTCGGAGTACGCTGCTCTGATGAGGCAGAGGTGGGAGGTGATGGAGAGGTCCGACGCAGGGGAGCTCCTTAAATCGATGGACAGCGGTTACATCCCCGGGGTTCCCTTTTACATCTGGAGCTATGGATGTTCTCCGACAACTTCAGCCATGCTCATGGGGTATTGGGACTCCAGGGGTTACGGGAGGCTGGTTGATTATTATTTCGACCATTGGGACGTGGCGAGCAATGAGCTCGTCGAGAACGTGCCCAACGTTCAGCTTGAGCTTGCCCTCTGGATGTTCACCGATACACTTACTGGAGGTACCTCCATATACAATATCCCTTACGGCCACACATACGTGGCCAATACCCTCAACGGCTATCTCTTCGGAGCCCAGGTTTCTCCCGCCGGTTATCAGGGAAACAACTGGAACTGGGGCTGGATAGTCGGGGAGATCGATAATGGAAGACCCACACACTGGGCGGTTCTTAATTACCTGTATGCCGGTGAATACATAGACCATTCTGTCGCCGCAGTGGGCTATTCAACTGACGGTTCGAATTACTATGTGAAGGTTCACAATACCTGGGATTACGGCGAGTGGGATTGGAACCTGGCGCCCAATACAAATTATGAGAGCAGGGTCGTCACCCTCGTACCGGGAGGCGGGG
>DRBW01000214.1 GCA_011042705.1 Caldifarciminota bacterium | reverse complement strand
CCGGAGCTGGCCGGCCGTCTTCTCTCCCTGGGCTGAAGCGCGCTCGGCCTCGGCGTAGATCTCCTCCATGGTGGGCACCCGTATGATCAGAGGAGAGCTGAGGGCCTTCTGGCCCTTGCTGTCGACGCCTTCTATGTAGAACTCGATTTCGTCTCCGGGAAGGAGCAGGAGCCTGCTGAAGTCCATGATAAAGGAAAAGGTGTCGAGGAGAGCTCCGCCTTCGTAACTTTTGACGGTGAACCTGAGGGTGTCCTTCTCGAAAATCCTTATTCCGCGGGCCTCCTTCAGCCCGAAATCGTCCTCGAGGTAGCCCATTATGGGCACCCTCATGTCTTCGCCGAGGTTGAACTCACCCCTCGGCTCGAGGATGGCCACGTAGGGCGGCTCGTCCTTCACGGCGTCGAGGAAGACGTCACCGGCGCAGTAGGTCCTGAGTCCCTTCCTGAAGGCGAGGAAGCGCAGCTTCCCGCCCTCTTTCAATTCGAAAGTAAATTTGAATTTGCCACTACCCCTTTTGACGGGACTCCTGACGCCCGGGTACTCGGCGAAAAGGGAATCGGCGTTGAGGACCTCTCCCCTGAAAGTTATCCTGGTTCCCTCGACGGCCATGAGATATTGTGGCTCCTCGATTTTCTCGCCCTTCATGCCCGTGTAGTCGGGGTAATCGAGTACGGCTACCGTTTTCTTCACGTAGGGCCTCTTCACCACGTCAATACTGTAAGTAACGCTCCTGGCATCCTCCGTCTCTATGTGGTAGCGATGAAGCCCCGGTTCCAGTCTCAGCTTGAAAGAGTAGAGGTTTCTTCTCACTTTCTGGCCCTCGAGCCTGAGTTTGCCGTCGAGGTTTAGCTCCGGCGTTCCGGAAGCTCCTAAAAGCTCTGCCCTGACGACGAGAGTTGAATCCTCGAAGAGAAGGGCATCCCCCGGATGGACCGCAATGTAGGAAGCCGGTGAAAGGCCGTAGATCCTCTGAATGTATCTGTCGGTGAGCCCCAGGAGAGACAGGCCCAGGAGGAGAAAGCCGAGCCCGAAAGCCCTGAGGCAGTTTACGTCGAATTTCACCGCCCTTCCCGGCGAAATGTTCCTGACTTTTCTCTTTACATCCTCCTCGAGGAGCTCCAGGAGATAGGAGGAGTATCCGCTCCTCTCCCTGTTCCGGAGCTCCAGGTAGCTGAGGAGGGACTCCTCCAGTTCCGGGAATTCCCTCTCGATGAGGCGCGCGAGATAAAGGTCATTCCTCGAACGCCTTATTCTCCGATATAGAATGGCAAAAAGAGGGACGGCCGATAGTGGCAGGATTTCAAGGGCGAGCCCCGTCAGCGGATAGAGAGCCAGAAGCAGGGCAGCAAGTGCTAAAGACGATATAATACCCTCTATGAGGCCGAGGTAAAGGCATTTCCTCCGGGCCTTACCCAGGATTTTCCCTACGTCCATTATATTTTCACCCAGTGAATATAATGCCCCCGTCTCTGCGTTTTATCAATCCCCGTAGAGATAGTCGCCCACCTCCTCCTCTTCTTCCTCGGCGAGGGGCTCAAACCTCATGATTTCCTTGAGAAATGCCAGTTTCACCCTACCTATGGGGCCGTTCCTCTGCTTTCCGATGATTATCTCGGCGATCCCCTCGTCCTCGGTATCGGGGTTATACACCTCATCTCTGTAAATAAAGAGGACGGTATCAGCATCCTGCTCGATGGCGCCCGATTCCCTCAGGTCCGAGAGCTGAGGGCGCCTGTCGTGACGCTGTTCGACGGCCCTGGAGAGCTGGGAGAGCGCCATTATGGGGACGTTGAGCTCCTTGGCGAGGGCTTTCAGGGACCTCGACAGGGCTGAGATTTCCTGCTGCCTGTTTTCGGCTTTTTTGGGACCCTGCATGAGCTGCAGGTAGTCCACGACTATAAACCTGACGCCCTTCTCCTTGACGACCCTCCGCGCCTTTGCCCTTAACTCCAGTATGGGTATTGCGGGGGTGTCGTCGATGTAAATGGGCGCCTTCTGCAATTTATCTGCAGCCTGGGTTAGCCTCGGCACATCTTTTTTGCTTATGTACCCCGTTCTCATCTTCTGAAAGGGGACGCGGGCTTCCATGCAGAGGAGCCTCTGGATCAGCTGCTCCTTTGACATCTCGAGGCTGAAAATGGCACAGGGAACGTCCTCGTCCACCCCGAGATGCCTCAGGATGTTGAGGGCGAAGCTGGTTTTGCCCATGGAAGGCCTCGAGGCGAGCACCACCAGGTCGCCCCTCTGGAACCCCGCCGTCATCCTGTCGAGGTCCCTGTAGCCCGAAGGAACTCCCGTGATAAGGTTTTTGTTCAGCATCAGTTCGTTTATCTCGCTGAAAACATCCTTGACGAGAGCCCCAACGCTCTCGAAGTCCTGTTTGAGACGCCTCTCCCTTATGGTGAGGATGAGGTGCTCCGCCAGGTCAATCAATGCATCGGCCGGCATCGTCTCCTTGTAAGCCTCGTCGAGGATCCTTGTGGCCACCTCTATGAGCTTTCTGAAGGCCGATTTCTCGAGGACGATCTCGATGTGCTGGTCGATCAGGGCAGGGGTTATCGAGGATTCGACGAGCTCGGCCAGGTATTCCATTCCGCCTACCGATTCGAGTTCACCTCGTTTCTTGAGCTCCTCCTTGACGGTGAGCACATCCACCGCTTCCTTTTCGTTGAAGAGGTGCTCCATCGCTCCGAATATCTTGCGGTGGGCATCGAGGTAGAAATCCTCTGCTTTCAGCAGGCTGAAGGCCTTATAGAGGGAATTGGGCTGGAGCATCATGGCACCCAGGACGCTCATCTCGGCATCCTGGGAGTAAGGGATCTTCTTGACTTCTTTTTCCTTAACCCCTGGTTCCATGCTACTTGAAGGGAGTCGAAATCACAAAGACCTTGTTGATCGTCTCCTCCTGCCCGTCGCTCTCCAGTGCCCTGAGCTGAAGGATGTAAAGCCCGATGGGAACCTTGTTTCCGTTTTTGTCCAGGCCTTTCCACAGATAGGTGAAAGGACCGGAACGAGAATCGGCCAGCCTGGCGATTTCCCTTCCCTCGGTGTCGAGGACCTTCAGGGTAAACCTCGTCGTGGCAGGGCCCTGGACCTCTATTCTCAGGACCTCCCCGATATCCGGGGAGAAGACGTTCGGCGAGATGGAGAGGTCTATGGCCTCACGGGGTGGAGTCGTCACGATCTCGATGTCGCCAGGGACTCGTGGAAGCAGCTGGTATCCCGAATTATAGGGTTCCTCGGGGTCGTACTGGCCCACGATGCCCTGTACGTTTATTATGTCGCCCACCTGAATCGCAGAGAGGTCGATGTTCGTTTCGGGGTAGACGTAAACGGCTATGGGCGCCTGCCCGTTCCATATATAGAGGTTCTTCCCGGTGCCAGCCTGGGAGGGGGGAGCAGCCACCTCGGCCTCCTTCACGTAGACATACAGGCCTTCGATGTCCTCGCGTAGAGCCTCCGATACTCTCAGCGTCTCGGGCGCGGGGACTTCGTACTGGTCGAATAGAACCCGCAGGTCCCCTGAACTGGACGGCGAGATCTCAGTGGTACCATTATATTCGGTGACGGTTCCCTTGACGAGAACGAGCTGGCCCAGGTTGAAGGGCCCGACAAGGGAATTAGAGAAAATGTTCACACCGCCGGAGCGGTCCTGAATCCAGAAGCCCGTTTTTCCTTCGGGAGAGAAGACCTCCGATGGCCCTGTTACTACTCCTGCCACCCTGACGCTCTTTCCGACCATGGCGGAGTTGAGCCCGTCAGGTCCGGGCGCCTGAACCATGGCGATGGGATAGACCACGTAGACCGTGGGCTGTTCGAAAATGGCCTGCATCACCCCGGCCGAGTCAACCGAGGTTTTTATCTCAAAGACGAGGCTGCAGGGATCGGCAGGCCTCGAGAAGTTGCTCAGGGAGATGGTGTCCTCGAGCAGTTTTACGCTGTAGAAATAAAAGGTGTTGTCGATGATGGTGTCGGGCTCCGTTGTTCCCGTGAGATCACCGCTCAACGTGAGCTTCAAACTATCGCCAAGTTCCTCGGGCAAAGTTAGCGAAAAGGTTTTTATCGTGTCGGCCCAGGTTTTCAGCACTATCTTTATTTCTCCGACGGGGTCGCTGTAACGGCCCGATGTATCTTCGACGAAAATGTAGGGCGGTAGGGTGAAGGCTATGCCGCTGCCGTTGCCCTTGAACCTGAGGTCATAGGGGCCCCTCGGTACGACGCGGTAGAGGGAGTCTCTCTGGTCTATCACCCCGAAGAGATCAAAGGTGCCCTCGGGGATCGTCCTGTAGCCGAGGTTCGAGGAGGGGTCTATGAAAACCGCGAAGGAGGCAGTCGAGTCGCTGACAATGAGGGTGTCCTCATAGGGAAGGCTCGTCGCCGAAGTCCAGACGTTCCTTATGAGCACGAACCTGCCCTCGAGGAATTCGGTCGTGTCGGTGTGCAGGTCGGAGCCGGCGATCACGAGGGTGTCGATGACGGAGGGCTCGCGCCTCTCAACGACGGGGTCCTGCAGTTCAGCGAGGCCCCTGTAAGGGCTGAAGGTCCCCGTGACCCAGATCATATCGCCTACGGAATAAAGCCCATCGGGCGCATAGAGCACGATCCCGCCCGTGGAATCCTGGATGAATACTTTTGGTTCAAGGTCGGCTGTTACAACGCCTCTGACTCTGGTTCCGCTCCTCCCGCTGAGGAGATCGGGGATCTCGTGGAAGAGCCTGAGGGGATAGGTGGAGTCCTCCCTCAGGATGAAGAAATAGGGAGGGGAGACGATGTCGCTCGGAGTGCCCCCCTCGCCGGCCGTTCTTACTGTGAGGGAACAAGCTCCGGGGCTTCCCACGGCCTGAACGCCGAGCAGGGTGAGACTCGCCTCCTGATTCGCCTGGAGCTGGAAGCCGGAGATCCTCACGAAATCCGGGGCGACCGAATCCACCGTCGCTCCCTCGAAGCCTTCCCCGAGGATGAGGTCACCGCTCTCGCCCGACCAGCTCAGGGTCGATTCGGGTATGGCGATCTCGAGCACCGTGAGCATTCCCAGGTTGCTCCTGAGGGTGAGTCCGAGATCGGAAGTCACCCCGAGGGGATACTCATCGGGGTAAAGGGAAACTTCGCCCGAGCCGTCGACGGTCAAAACCGATACTCTCGCCTGGTGCTTGAGCGTGTCCATGGAAGAGGGCGTTCCCGAGAGGACGTAGAAAACGTAGTCGCCCTCGGAGGGAGTGACCAGGTTCTTGAAACTGATCCATCCCATGTCCCCGAGGACCATGGAGCATTCGACGGTGACGGTGTAGGGAGATGAGGGGGTTCCGCTCCCGTCGACCTCAAAGGAGGCTCCCTCAAAGGCCCCGCCGAGACTCACGTCGTTTTCAAGGCCCGACCAGTCGAATTCCGGGGGGACCACGAATTTCACGGCCTCAACGGTGTCGGTCAGCACGCCGTAGAAATAGATATCTATGGAATCGATCTGAGATGAAGCAGGCACTAAGGGGGTCGTCGACCAGGAGAGTCCCGATCCCTCGAGGGAGAAGAAAAAGTCCTCGTCCCCTCGGGGCTCTATCTTGAAGTTGGAATAGGAATAGTCGACGATGCCAATTATTCCCGGGATCTGGTCGTTCTGGGAGGGAGCATAGGTGTATCCCGCCGCATCATCGACGCGGCATTCGTCGCTTCCGTCGTTTATCGCCCATTCTCCGTATCCCAGGTTGGGATCGGTCACCGTGACGTCGTTGACGATGACCAGAACACCCTCGTATTGCTCCGCCTGTTCGGAACCTGTGGCCACGTCCCCGGTGTTCACGTGGACCGGGAGGGGTATCATGGCTCCCCTCTTGAGGATGACGTGGCTCGTGTACTGAATTTCGGTTTTTTCGTAATATTCAGAGACGGTACCTATGACGAGCACCGAATCCCCCCTCTGCACGTCGACGTTCTGGGTACCGGTGTAGACCAGAACGCCCTGCCAGGGGCCCGAGGAGTCCTGAATGAAGAACCCCTGGATGGACCTCACCCAGTCGGAAGGGGCTGCCGTTACCACGCCCCATGTCATGACTTCCTGCCCGGCGTAGGGCGAGGGACCGCCGGGGTACTGGATGTCTCTGATGCTCACTGTATCGGGAGATCCCCAGAGAAATCCCCCTAAAAACAACAACAGGATAGAAAGCCTGTTCATCTCGAAACCTCCTCTTGATTTTTTCTGACTTTTCCCACCCACATTATAAACAAAAGGATGACCACAATCAACATAATGGCCTGTGGAAAGAAGTGCCCATAACGTGCATAGAAGGTCTCTTTTCGGATCAGAGGAATCTCGGCCGTCAGGAGGCCTCTCTCGAAGAGGCCGAGGGATTTCACTATCCGCCCCTTGTCGTCGACCACCGCCGAGATACCGGTCTTCGCAACCCTGACGAGGTAACGCCCCTCTTCGATCGCCCGGAAACGGGCCAGGTGAAAGTGCTCCACCGGGCCGAGGCTCCTGCCGTACCATCCGTCGCTGGTGATGTTTACGAGAAAACCCGCCCCCTTTCGGCAGAAAGCCCTGGAGATCTCAGGAAAAATCGACTCGAAGCAGATCAGGACGCCGAATTTTGCCCCGTCGACGGAGAGGGGAGAGATCTTTTTTCCGGGAGTGTAATTGCCCTGTCCCAGGTCGATTTTCCTGAGGAAAGGCAGGCGGTCCTCATAGGGCAGCCATTCCCCGAAGGGAACCAGGTGTGTCTTGTCGTATCGGGAAACTATCCTTCCTGTGGGGTCGATGAGAAGGGCCGAATTGTAGAAGTGGTATTCCTTTCCGACCTTTTCCCTGTCGGAGGTACCGAGAAGGACAGAAGCGCCGTGCGCTTTGACGATCTCCCCGATGAGGTCCTGTGCTCTTTTCGAAAAGCGATAGAACCCCGGCAAGGCCGATTCGGAGAGCACTATCAGGTCGACGCTGTCCTTCAATTGTCCGTTGAGCTCCCTGAAGGCCTTCTCCGTTTCCCGCCATTCCTTCGGGTCGTAGTATTCCCGCGGGAGCACGTTGGGTTGAAAGAGGGCAACCTTTATTTTCCCCGATATTTCTGGCGATTTCCGGAGGAGCAGGGCACCGCCCGCTTCCGATGCCAGGAGAAGCAAGAGAGGCAGGATAACCAGGGGAATTCTGCGGGATTTGATGTAGAAAAATATTCCGGCATTGGCGAGGACCGTGAGCCAGGAGAGGTAATAGGGGCCGAGAAAGGAAGCTGTCTGAGATATCCTCAGGTCGCCCAGCTGGGACATCCAGAGGGATGACCAGGGAAACCCCATTGCCCCGTGGTTTCTGATGTATTCCAGGAGAACCCAGAGGGAGGGAAGGAGGAACAGCCTGAGGCCCGCCGGCGCTCCGCTTTTCTCGATAATGCCGAAAAACAGCCCGAAAGCTCCGAAATAGAGGGCCAGATACAAAACCATGAGGACGAACCCGACTACAAGGAAGGGCTTGATCCCCGGTTCCACCTGCAGAAATAAAATCCAGTAGAGCCTTGATGCGAAGAAAAGGACCCCCGTCAGATAGAAAGAAAGGGCTGACCTTCCCGGTTTTCCCGGGGCCAGGAAAAGGGGGATGAATGCAAAATAAGCGAGAAAATACAGATTAAAGGGCAGAAAGGCCAGAGTGAGGAGGACGAAGCTGAAGAGAAAACCGTATTTTCTCAGGGCAGACAAATTTTTATTTGATCTCCTCCGGTCTCAAGAGGAATTTGTTGGCGTCGATCTCAAAGAGTATGATCTCGGCTTCCTTTGCCTTGGTCACGAACCTGTTGAACTGTACGAAATCGAGCTCTTCGTGTTTCTGATAGGTGGGAAGGTTAAAGATAAGGCTGTCGGGGAGCTCGAATCTCTTTCTGGCGATCTCGATGGCCTTATCGGGGTTTTTCCTTATCCATTCGACGGCCATATCGGTGGCTTTAACGAGCCTCTGTACAGCTTTTTTGTGTACGCTTATGTTGGTTATGGTGGTGTAGGCGAGCCCTATAGGAAAGGGCGTGAAGAGGTTTCTCTCAAAGTAGGCGTCGGCGAAAAGCCTGACATTGGGATCGTTCATGAGGAGGCTTCTATAGGGCTCGAAGGCGAGGAGGACATCGACCAGTTTTTTCACGAGCGCGCTGTCCATCTCAAAGTCGGCGATGGCTATGAAGTTGCATTTTTCAACGTCAACGCCGTCCTTTTTAAGGAGCATCTTCAGGAATTCCAGGGCCCTGGTGTCCCTCGGATAGCCGATTTTCTTTCCCGCGAACTGTTTGAATTTTCTGATCCTGCTCCTTTTCCGAACAAAAAGGGCCGTGTAGGGCTCGCTGATGGTGGAGCTGGTGCTCATCACGACCCTGTAAGCCTCAGGCCTCACCGCTGCCTTGAAGAGGAAAGTGCCCCAGTCCAGGCCGAAGGACATCTGGGATGCGGTCTTCATCACTTCGTCAACGTCTGATCCTGGTTTCTCCACCTCCTCCAGCTGGCAGCGCACCCTTGTGGAATCGAAGAAGCCCATGTCCTCGGCCACGAAGAGCGGCAGTGCGCTCAGATCTTTGACGTAGAGGGCCTGAGCCTCGATTATCTTGTTCGCCTGGATCTGAGGATAAACCAGGATGTAAGCGAGAATGGCGGCCAGAATAATGTTGATAACGGTGAGAACCTTTGTCATTTTATCCTCCTCTTTTTAATACGTGATGAGAACGTGATTATAGGCCTCGCTGGAGAGGCTTGTCAACGTCAACGGGTTCCCCTCCTCCAGCGGGTGCCCTCCGGGGTGTCCTCCAGAATTATTCCCTTTTCCTGAAGTCTGTCTCTTATAAAATCGGCAACGGCGTAGTTTTTCTCCTCCCTCAATTTCTTTCTGACCTCGAGGAGGATATCCATGATCTCGTCGATCGCGGCCTCGGCTTTTTCCCGGGGTTTGAACCCCAGGACGCCGAGCATAACCAGTATCTCTCCATAAATGGATCTCGCCCGATCGCGGTCACCGGCATCGAGGGACGAATTGGCCTCCCTGATACCCTCGAAGAGCGCCCCCAGGGCTCGGGGGGTGTTGAAGTCATCCTCCATTGCCTCGATGAAAGAGGCCGGTGGTTCGGCCGACGGAGGCTCCGCCGATTCGAATCGGGAGAGGAAGACCTCGATCTTCTCCCAGGCCCTCTGGGCCTGAGTCAGGTTTTCCTCGCTGAATTCAATGGGTGATCTGTAATGAGTCTGCAGCAGATAGAGCCTTATGGCGTTGGGGTCGTATCTCTCGAGGAGATCGGCAATAGCAGTGAACCTTCCAGTCGACTTGGACATTTTCTCCCCGGCGAGTTTCACGTACCCCACGTGGAGCCAGTAATTGACGAAGGGTTTGTCCCTCGCAGCCTCGGCCTGGGCTATCTCGTTCTCGTGATGGGGAAATATCAGGTCTTCGCCGCCGCCGTGGATGTCGAAGGGCTGGCCGAGGTAGTGGGTGGACATGGCTGAGCACTCGATGTGCCATCCCGGCCTTCCCTTACCCCAGGGGGAGTACCAGTAGGGTTCTCCCTCTTTCCATGCTTTCCACAGGGCGAAATCGAAGGGGTTCTTTTTCAGTGGATCGGGTTCCACCCTGGCCCCCGACACCAGCTCTTCCAGCTTTTTCCCCGAGAGCTTTCCGTAACCCCGGAATCTGGTGACGTCGAAATAGACGTTTCCCTCGCGTTCATAAGCTATACCCTTTTTCTCGAGGAGGGAGACGATCTCTATGATCTCCTGTATGTGCTGGGTAGCTCTGGGATAGAAGGTGGCCCTCTTGAGGTTCATCATATCGGAGGCCCTGAAATATTCCTCGATGTACCTCTCACCTATCTTCCTCCAGTCTACGCCTTCCCGGATGGATTTATCGATGATCTTGTCATCTATGTCGGTGAAGTTCTGCACGTAATTCACCTCATATCCGCTGAATTCGAAAAACCGCCGGACGGCATCGCCCACCACGAAAGCCCTCATGTGACCGAGGTGGGGCCTGTCCTGAACGGTCATGCCGCAGAAATAGATTCCAACATGACCTTCCTTCACGGGTTTGAAAAATTCTTTGTCGCGCTTCAGGGTGTTGTAAATTCTCAACGCCATGGGCTTAAATATAGGCCGTTTCGGTCTTGATTGTCAACTTTCTTTCTGTTAACCTTAAGGGACCAAACTCCGGAGGTATAGATGAAGAAAAACCTCTCGTCGAAGGAAAGGAACTGGCGCTGGGTTGTGGGTTTTCTGCTGATTATAGCCGGTCAGAATTGTGGCGTGAGCTGGCTGCAGGTCCCGCTCGACCTCATCGGCATCGTGGCCCTGCTCGAAGCCTTATTCGGCCGTACTTTTCTCAAAAAAGCCTGAGGAGGACGCGGTGCGGTCCGTCATCTTCATCATCTCGGCCTACTTCATGGGGAGCATCCCCTTCGGGTACATAATAGCTTCCATGTCCAGCGGGATAGATGTACGGAAGGTCGGAAGCGGAAACATAGGCGCCACCAACGTCACCAGGACTGCCGGACCCCTTGCCGGAATTCTCACCATGATACTGGACGTCTTCAAGGGAGCCTTCCCCGCCTTTCTCGCCCTTAAATCCATTTCGCTGGAAGTGGCCTGTGCGGCCGGGTTTGCCGCTTTTCTCGGGCACATAACTTCGCCATATATGGGCTTTCGAGGTGGCAAGGGCGTGGCCACGGCTCTCGGAGTGACGGTCGTCCTCGCGCCGAAGGTCTTTATCGCTGCCGTGCCCGTGGGGCTCTTTCTCTTCTTCATAACCCGGAAGGTCTCGGTCGCATCGCTCACAGGCTCGCTCGCCGGGGCCATCTACGCCGTCGTTCTGCTTCCCCTCCCCGTCAAACTGCTCGCCGTGGCGATGGTGATCCTGATCTTCGTCAGGCACCGTTCCAACATAAAGAGGCTTCTCTCCGGTGAGGAGCCCTCCTTTCATCTCAAGAGATGAGGGTCGGGATACTCGGCGCGGGCAGCTGGGGTATTACCCTCGGCATTCTTCTCCACAGAAAGGGCTATGACGTCATCCTTTACGAGCACAGGGAGGAAAAAGCCGAGTATCTCGAGAGGAGGAAAGAGGACCCCAGGAGGCTTCCGGGCGTCAGGATTCCAGATGAAGTGCACATAACTCCACGGGTGTCGGAGCTTTTCCCCGCCGATTTTCTCGTCTTCGCCGTGCCATCACAGACGGTTCGCGAGGTGGCGAGGAAAGTCAGAGATTTCAAGCCTTCAAGGGTGATCAGCGCCGTCAAGGGGATCGAGCTCGATTCCCTGAAGAGGATGTCGGAAGTTCTGGAGGAAGAACTCGGTGAGGCTGCCAGGATAGCAGTGCTTTCGGGGCCTTCAATAGCGGTGGAGGTGCTGAGAGGGGATCCGAGCTCGGTGGTGGTGGCCTCGAGGGACCCCGAATACGCGAAAGAGGTCCAGCTTCTCTTTCACAGCGGGAGATTCAGGGTCTACAGGAGCGGTGATGTCGTCGGGGTGGAGCTGGGAGGAGCCTTCAAGAACATCATAGCCATCGGCGCGGGAGCCGTGGACGGAATGGGATTCGGGGTCAACTCCAAGGGAGCCCTGATAACGAGGGGGCTTGCCGAGATTATGAGGCTGGGCGTTAAGATGGGAGCCGATCCCCTCACCTTCTCGGGCCTGGCGGGCGTCGGCGACCTGATCACCACCTGTTTCTCGAAAAATTCCAGGAACAGGCACGTCGGGGAAGAGCTGGGCAAAGGCCGCAAGATAGACGAAATTCTCGCCGAAATGAGTTCCGTGGCCGAAGGGGTCAAGACCGCCGAGGCAGCCTGTATCTTATCGGAGAAGCTGGGCGTGGAGATGCCGCTTACCCACGCCATCTGGAGCCTGATATCGGGGAAAATGGACAGATTTGAGCTGCTCCGAGGCCTTATGGAGCGGGAGCCGAAGGAAGAGATATACTGGACTACTCGAAAAGGAGGTCCTTGAGCTGATCTCCGAATTTTTCCCTCAGGGTTTTGAGCGCTCTTTCCTTTAGCTGACGCACTCTCTCCCTGGAGATGCCCATCCTCTTGCCGATTTCCTCCAGAGTTTTGGGTTTGCCATCGTCGAGTCCGAAGTAAAGGGAGAGGATTTTTCTGTCCCTGGGGGATAGGGTTTCCAGCATTTCCTTTAGCTTCGTGGTCTGCTCATTCTTCTCGTAGGCTTCCTCGGGAGAGGGCAGGGCATCCTGATCGAGGATGTCGAGGAGAGTTCGCTTTTCGTTGTCGGGATAAATTGGGGCATCCAGCGAGATCTCCGTGGTCACGAGCTTGTAGGCCTTTTTGACCTCCTCGGGGTTGAGGCCCAGTTCCTTGGCTATCTCCTCGAAAGTGGGTTCCTCGCCCATTTCCTGGAGAAGGTCGATCTCTTTCTGCCTTATTTTCTTGAGCTTGGCCCTCCTTTCCGACGAGACCTTTATCAGGCGGGACTGTTCGTTCAGAGCCTTCATTATGGCCTGTCTCACCCACCATATGGCGTAGGAAAGGAATCTCACCCTTCGCTTGGGGTCGAAGCGCTGTAACGCCCTGAGCAGACCTATGTTGCCCTCGTTTATGAGGTCGGCAAGGGGCACGCCATAGCCCTGATACCTCTTGGCCATGTTCACGACGAATTTGAGGTGAGCGTAGATAAGTTTTTCCGTAGCTTCTCTGTCGCCCTGCTTTGCCTTTCGTATGAGCTCTTCCTCCTCCTTCGGAGTGAGGGGCTCCATCTTGCTTATCTCCCTCAGGTAGATCTCGAGGGAGCGTTCATCGATGGTGAACGGGAGAGAT